>CADEFY010000221.1 GCA_902826705.1 uncultured bacterium | reverse complement strand
TGCGCAGGAACTGCACGTTCGTGAACACCGGCTCGCTCACCAAAGACATCAGCACCGGCGGCCCGTTCAACGTGGAGTCCATGAAACAGTTGACGAACGTGGGCGTGGAGTTGCCCTCGATGCGCACGGCAGTGCCGGTGTTCTGCGTCAGGCGCGTGTTGGTGACGGTCTGGCCGGCATTGATGAACTCGAGAGCGCCCGTGCTGAACGCGCTGCCGTAGCGGAACACGCAGTGGTCGATGACCGAGAGGGCATCACTGCTCACGCCATTGAACCGCACCGAGAACCATTGGCCTGGTGCAGGCAGCGTGGCGGCGCCGTCCCCACGGACATCCTGGCCCCACTGGTCGTCAGCGCTCGAGGTGAAGACGATCAGGCTGTCCGGCTTGCCGTCGGCGACGAGCGTGCCATCGACGATCACCTGGATTCCGAGAGGATCGCCCGATGCGTAGCGCCCCATCTTGAGCACGATCCCGGGATCGATCGTCCACTTGGCGCCGAACGCGATGTTGACCGTGCCCGCCAGCGCGTAGTTGAGATTGCTGTAGCCGCCGATCGAGCGAACGCGCGTGCGCACGTCCTGCGCGATCGTCTCTCCCAGGATCCCGTACGCCAGGTACTGGTTATTGGCGAACGTGATGTTGGCGAACGAGGGGTCACTCACCAGCGAAGCCACGATCGGCAACTGCGTGCAGTTGAGGATCGCGCACGAGTCGATGCTCGGCGTGGCCGAACCGGTGATGGTGAATGCGGTACCGTTCTGGAAGAACTCGAGTCGGGCCAGTCGGGGCGCGGCGCTGGCCACCTGGATCACGCCATTGGTGTTGCTGCTGCCGCCGAACTGGAACAGCACGTTGCGCACCTTGCACTGCGCGTCGACCGCCGTGTCGAGGAACTCGATGCTCCCCCAGTCACCGGTCTGAGGAGTGCTCGAGTCGAGCGGCGTGGTGTCCCCGCCATAGCTCGGATTGTCGTCGCGGCGCGAGGTGACGATGATCCGCCCCGTCGTGGCGTTGCTTCCCACCATGTTCAGCGCACCCGCGATGGAGAACATGGTGAACGCGCTGGTGGGCTTGAGCACCACCTGTGGGTCGACCGTCAGTGTGACCCCGACCGGCACGGTGATCGTGCCCGTGGGCAGGTAGGCGAACGTCGGCGTGCCCACCCCGGGGCGATACTTGAGCCGCGCATTGCCCGACAGCGTCTCGGAGATGAGTGCGAGTGCGTTGAATCCGTTCGTCGAGTAGACGTTGTTGGTGTTGATGTTGGGGTCGGACTGCGCCGACATCACGATCGGCGCCTGCGTGCAGTTGTTGATGTCGCAGGACGAGATGGCGCCGTTGGCATCGCCGTCGAAGCGCACGCCGTATGTGCCGCGCGAGATGAAGCCGTTGGTGACCGTGGGCGCCGCGCTCGTGATCCAGAGCAGCGGCGGCCAGGTCTGCCCGGGCTCGTAGCTGCCGTAGGTGAGCCGGAACTGGTCGAGGATGCTGGTGGCGTCGTTCGTCGTGGCCGTGAAGTGGATGCTGGTCCAATTGCTCACGCCGGGCGCCGTGGTGGAGCCGTCACCGTTGGTATCAGGCGGGTTGCCGTAGAGGTCGTCGCGCTCGGAGGTGAACACGATGAGGCTGTCGGGCTTGCCGTCGGCGATCAGGGCGCCATCGATGATCATGCCGCCGCTGAAGAGCTGGTTCTTGACCACGACGCCCGGGTCGATGCGCAACGTGGCAGGGCTCACCATGCGCAACCGGCCGTTCATGAGGTAGTACGTGATGTTGGTGAAGCCCGCCAGCGTGCGCACGGCGAGCCGTGAATCGGTGGCGACATCCTCCCCCTGGATGCCGAGTGCCGTGATCGCGTTGGCCAGGAACGAGATGTTGGTGAAGGTCGGATTGGCCGAGACCGACATCAGGATCGGCGTGGAGGAGCAGTTCTGGATCGCCACGTTGGAGATGGCCGGAGTGGCGACGCCGAAGATCGCGAGCCCGTGGGCCGCCTCGCTCAGGATGCTGTTGCTGACAGGGATCGTGACGTTGTTGGTCTCGACCAGCCCCTGCGTCGCGGCGTTGGTGCCGAACCGCAGCCGGCAGCGCGAGATCGAGCCCGTGGAGCCTGCTGCGAACGCGATGCGGTTCCAGTCGCCGCGGTTGGGTGCGGTGATCGAGCCGTTGTTGTTGGTGTCGAGCGGATTGCCGAACGTGTCGTCGTGGATCGACGTGATGACGATCGTGTCGCCCAGCGCGGCGGTGCCGTTCATGGTGAGGCCGCCGTTCACGGTGATCACGTTGCCACCGATCGGCTTGATGACCACACCCGGCTGCACGGTCAGGCTGGCGCCGACATTGATCGTGAGGGAGCCGAGCAGCACATAGGTCACGTTGGAGATCGGGTTGGCGCCCACGGTGGCGCCGCGCTTCGGCAGCGAGGCCGCGCCGGTCAGCGTGCCGCCACGCAGCCCGAAGGCGTCATAGCCGTTGTTGGCGCTCGAGAAGACGAGGCTCGAGAGCACGGGCGTCGCCGTGAAGTCGAGCACGATGGGCGTCTGCGTGGACGCCTCGATGCTCGTGTTGACCAGTGCCGGCGCCGCGGTGCCCGCGCAGTCGACACCGTAGTGAGACCGGCGGATGACCGAGTTGCTCACCGTGTCGCTGGCGCTCGTGAACGTGAGCACGCCGGTCGAGAAGGATCCGCCGTACCGCACGTCGCAGTAGTCCATGCGAGAGCCGAAATCCGGGCTGTTGTCGGGGAACGTGATCGAGCCCCAGTCCGAGGCGGCGGGCGCGGTCGCATTGCCGTCGCCGTTGGTGTCCCCGCCCGCGTTGTCGTCGCGATACGACGTGAAGATGATGCTCTGGTTGACGCCTGAGAGACCGATCGCCTTGAGCGATCCGCTCACCGTGAGCGAGCGCCCGGAGTCGAACTTGACCACCACGCCCGGCTGGATGTTGAGCGTGACGCCCGTGTTGATGACGATCGAGTTGCGCACCCAGAACACGGTGCCCACCACCGTTCCCGTCGGCCCCCAGGTCGTGTTGGACGTGATGCTGCTGTTGATCTGGACGACCTGGGCCGACGCGGGTGCGGCCGCCGCCAGCACGAGGCCGGCGGCGAGGATGAGGGCACGAGGGGACACGGAGGGACCTCCGACGGTGAGGGGGGACACGCCAGTGACACCAAGGCTACGCCCTGGGATAACGGCAGGGGGAGCGATTTCCGCACGCGACTCGTCCAGTGGGACGACGGCCGCGGTCAGAAGTCACGGCGGAGCGCTGGATCGGGGGTTCTCACCCGGGCCGGGGCCTACGCTCAGCCCGCCAGCGCGAGCGCCAGAGCCTCGGAGAAATCGCGCTGGAGCGCCCCTCGGAGCGGGGTGTGCTCCGCTGCACGCAGCTGGGGATCGAGGCGCACGACCCCTCGGGCGGCCTCCCGCGCCTCGATGAGGAGGGCCTCGTCGCGCAGCAGGTCGGCCAGCACCAGCCGCGGCAGGCCCGACTGACGCGTGCCCCACAGCTCGCCCGGGCCCCGCAGCCGGAGGTCGGCCTCGGCCAGCTCGAATCCATCCTCGGTGGTCGCCATCACCGCGAGCCGTTCGCGGCCCTGCGCAGTCGCCTCGGGGCTGGCGGCGAACACGCACACGGACCGGTGCCGGCCCCGACCGACGCGCCCGCGCAGCTGGTGGAGCTGCGTGAGGCCGAAGCGCTCGGCGTTCTCCACCAGCATCACGGTCGCGTTGGGCACGTCCACGCCCACCTCGACCACCGTGGTCGCCACGAGCACGTGCAGCTCACCCGCCTGGAACGCCGCCATGACCGCCTGCTTGGCGTCAGGCTTGAGCCGCCCATGCAGCAGGCCGACCTGGTAGGGGCGCATCAGCGGGTGCGCACGCAGCCGCTCCGCCTCGGTCTCGGCGGCCTTGAGCTCGGCGCGCGGGCTCTCCTCCACCGCCGGCACGACCACGTAGGCCTGCCGACCGGCGGCCAGCTCGCCGGCGAGGAACGCGAGCACCTGAGGGCGCTTGCTCTCGTCGACGACACGCGTCACGAGTCGCCCGCGGCCCGCGGGACGGGCGCGGATCACCGACAGGTCGAGGTCGCCGAACCACGCCAGCTGCAGCGTGCGCGGGATGGGCGTGGCCGTGAGGACCAGCAGGTGCGGCAACACCGACTTGGCGGTGAGCGAGGCACGCTGCCGCACGCCGAAGCGGTGCTGCTCGTCGACGATCGCGAGCGCCAGCCCTGGCATGCGCACCTTGTCCTCGAGCAGCGCGTGCGTGCCCACCAGGAGCAGCGGTTCGCCCGCATCGAGCTGCGCCTGGAGCGCCCGACGCTCCGCCGCCGGCGTGGCGGCCGTGAGCACGCGGACCTGCGCCCCGGTCCCGGTCGTGAGGCGCTGCAGTGTGGCGCCGTGCTGACGCGCGAGGATCTCGGTGGGCGCGAGCAGCGCCGCCTGCCGGCCCGCCGCCACGGCCTGCATGGCGGCCAGGAGCGCGACCACGGTCTTGCCGCTGCCGACATCGCCCACGACGAGCCGGTGCATGGGCCGCGGCTGCGCGAGGTCGGCGGCGATCTCGGCGAGCACGCGGGTCTGATCGTCGGTGAGCGTGAAGGGGAGCCCGTCGCGCACCTGCTGCACGAGCGCGGGCGCCGGCGGCAGCGCGAGCGCCACGCCCTCCTCACGCAACGCGCGCCGGCGCAGCTCCATGACCATCTGCAACAGGAACAACTCCTCGAACGCCAACCGCCGACGCGCCCGCGCCAGCGCCTCGGGCGTGGCCGGGAAGTGCAGCTGGAGCAGCGACTCCCCGAGCGGCGCCAGGCCGTGGGCGGCCGCGACGTCTGCCGGAATCGGATCCGGCATCTGCTCCGCGACCGCGGCGAGCGCCGCACGCATGCTGCTGCGCAGGCCGCGCGCGGTGATGCCGCGCGTGAGCGCGTACACCGGCACCAGCCGGCCGGCGTGCAGCAGACTCTCGAGATCGCCCTCCACCACCTCGAAGAGCGGGTTGAGCATGCGGCGGTCGATCGGATCGAACTCGCCGCTCACCACCACGCGCGCGCCGGGGGCGAGCGTGCGCGCGAGGAAGCTCTGTCCGAAGAAGTAGGCGTGCAGCGTCCCGGTGGCGTCGGCGATCGTGACCGAGAGGTCGCCACGTCCCCCGCGGGTGCGCAGCGCGGCCGCATGCCGGATGGTGCCTGTGACGGTGAGCAGTCCGCCGGGCCGGAGATCGGCGATCGGCACGAAGCGTGTGGCATCCAGCCACTCGCGCGGGTAGTGGCGGACGAGCTGCTCGAGCGTCGAGCAGCCGAGACGCTCGAACGCCTCGGCACGGCGCGGCCCCACGCCCGGCAGGAACTGCACGCGGCTGCGGGGCTCCAAGGCTGGCGTGCGTCGCTCGGTGGGCATCACCCGCCACGCTAGACGCCCCGGCAACGGGTGTCACGGGTCTCCGAGCGCCCGGCCGGGGCCCCGCGGCCGGGGTGGACACCCCCACCCCGGCACGGCTATAGTGCCCGGCCGTTCATGATCTGTGGCAGCAACGTCCCGGC
>CADEFY010000220.1 GCA_902826705.1 uncultured bacterium | reverse complement strand
GGGATGGTGAGGTGGACGGCCCGTCGATAGAGCGGCCCCCGCAGGAATGGCTGAGTGGCGAGTGCCCGCCAGCGGCGCGCGGCCGCCAGGTAGGACGCGACGACGCTCGCGGCGACGACCACGTGCAGACCGAGGCCGAGCGCCGCTGTGGCCCAGCCTCCTCGATACGCCTCGCGACCGAGCAGCCCCGAGGCGATGCTCTGGAGGATCGCGCGCGGCGACACTCCGCGGAACGCGAAGAACACGAACGCGTCCGTGATGTCGAGCACTGCCACGATGAGCGTGCCCACGGCCCATGCACGGCCGGTCGAGAGTGCTCGCGTTCGTGCACTCACGGCACTTCCGCCGGATGCGGATCGCTCACGATCAGTCGCCGCCCCAGCGCACGCGCGCGTGCATTCAGCTCCTCGGGCGGTCCGGCCGTGTCCTCGTCGGCGTGCGGCCACGCGACCGTCTCCTCCCACTTGGCGCCGACCCACTTGAGGAACCCGCGCACCGTGCGCTCGGCGAACTCGTACGGGTGCTGATCGGAGCAGGCGGTGACGAATGCCGCCCGACGCGTGCGCGCCCACTTGGGCCGGAGGTCGAGCGTGCCATCGCCGAGCGTGACCAGCGGCGTGACGCAGTTGCAGCGGTCGATCAGCAGCTTCAGCGGCCCGGTCACGGTGTCGAAGTAGACGGGCGAGCCGACCACGATCGCGTGCGCACCGGCCATGGCCTCGTACACGGCGTCCATGTCGTCGTGCAGCACGCAGTAGCCTGGCGTGGCGTCGGGGCCGCAGGCGATGCATGGGGCGATGCGCATGTCATACGCGCGGAACACCTGCACGGCGCCCCCGGCCTCCCGCGCGCCCGTGGCCACGGCCTCGAGCAACGTGGCCACGGCGCCGGTGGCATGTGGCCCGCCGTCGATCAGCACCAGCCGGCGAGGTTCGCTCATGCGATGCGCAGCGGCGCTGCGTGACGCGAGCGCGTCAGCGGCGGCGCGCGGCCTTCTTCTTGGCGGGCTTGCGCGTCGCCTTGCGCACGGGCTTCGCCGCCGGTCTCGCCTTGCGCACGGCCTTGCGCGCCGGCTTCGACTTGGGCTTCGCCTTGCGCGCCGACTTGGTCGCGGCCTTCGCCTTGCGCGCCGGCTTGGTCGCGGCCTTCGCCTTGCGGGCGGGCTTGCGCGGAGGCCGGGCCACGACCTTCGCCGCCGGAGTCGGCATGAGCCGCATCTCGCCCGAGCCCACGACAGGTTCGGGGCGCGCCGGAGGCGGCGGCAGCGGCGGGAGCGCGTCCGCACCGTGGCGCTCGGCGTACCACTCGCGGATGTACTGCACGATGTCCTGGGTGTTCGTGCCGGGCCCGAACAGCTTGCCCACGCCCTGCTCGGCGAGCGTGGCCATGTCCTCGGCCGGGATGATGCCTCCACCGGTCAGCAGCTTGTCGCCGATACCCTTCTGCTTCATGAGGTCGCGGATGTCGGGGAAGAGCGTCATGTGCGCGCCCGAGAGGATCGAGAGCGCCACCACATCGACGTCCTCCTGCACGGCTGCCTCCACCACCTGCTCGGGTGTCTGGTGCAGCCCCGTGTACACCACTTCCATGCCGGCGTCGCGCAATGCGGCGGCCACCACCTTGGCGCCGCGGTCATGCCCATCGAGGCCGGGCTTGCCGACCAGTACACGGATCCGTCGTAGCACATCCCCTCCGTCAGCGCCCGGCGGCGCCGGTTCGCGAACGCACGTAGACCGATGGCGCCACGAACCGGGAGATCCCGGTCCGGAACGCGAATCTCCAGAACCCCGACAGCCGCGGATACTTGCCCAGGTAGTAGGGCAGGTCCACTGACTCCACCTGGCCGAAGCCGCGGCCGACGAGCCGGGCCAGCTCCTCGCGCGTGAATCCCGCATGCGAGCCCTGCTCGTTGCTCCACCGGCCCTGCAGCCGGCGGCCCCAGTCGATCAGATTCCACCACAGCTTCTGCGCCGTGGTGGCGCGGCCCCCGATGTAGCCCACGAGCCGCGACCGATTGGGGGTGCCGAAGTAGCCCGCTCCGGTGGTCGCGAGCGTGCGGCGCGCCTCGGCGACCGCGCCCTCGGGGCCGGGCACATGCTCGAGCACATGGTAGCTGTACACGGCCTCGAAGACGCCGTCGCGGAACGGCAGCCGCCGCGCGTCGGCACGCAGCAGATGCACGCCCGGACGCTTCCAGCGCGGGTCCACTTCGAGGTCGATGCCCACCACGACGGCCTCCAGCGCCTCGGCGAGATGCGCGGGCTCGGTGCCATCGCCGCAGCCGATCACCAGCACGCGGCGCGGCGTCACCCCCACTTCGCGCATCAACTCGCGGAAGAAACGCGCCTCGAAGCCGAAGCTCACCGGTCGCCCTCTCCTGCGTCACCTGACTCGAGTTCGGCGATCGTCTCGAGATAGATGCGCCGTGCCTCGTCGAACTGCTCGGCCGAAGGCGGCACTGGATCGCCGTCCTCGCCACGGCCCGCACGCACGATGCCCTTGGACGTGAACAGCTCGAGTGCGGCGCGAGCGCCCGACTCGGTCTCGAACAGCATCGCCGTGTACTCGCCGTCGCGGCCGAGCGCGTCCAGCCGCCACGGCGCCTCGCCCGCCTCACCCCGCGTGACGCGCGCGCCCGTGAGGTCGCCGGCGTGCCAGCTCGCAGTCATCGCGTAGTCGCCACGGCGGTCGCGTGCGCGCGCCGCCGGGTCCTGCCGGCGCCAAGCGGCCTCGTCATCGGTCTCGGGCGGCACGAGCCGCACCGCATGACGGTCGGCCACGAGCGCGCTGCCGTCCGAGGTCATCGCCACGACCGCGTCGTCGTCTGCGGCCAGGTCGGGCGTGCCCTCGCTCACCTCATCGAGCAGCTCGTCCACCGCATCGCGTTCCGAGGCGGGCGAGGCGCCCTCGGACACGGCATCCTCGGGCGGTGCCGCGGCCCGCGAGGCCGCATCGCCGCCTGCCGTGCGCCGCATGACCAGGCCCAGCACCACGACCAGCGCCACCAGCGCGGCCCCTCCCAGCAGCGTGCTGTCCACGGCGATCAGAACTCCGCGGGCTCGACGTAGTCGCCGAACACCTCGCGCATCGCGCCGCGGATCTCGCCTTCGGTCGCGTACTCGCGGGCCGCGTCGAGGATGCGGGACATGAGGTTGTCCTCGCCCGGCGCGGTGCGGGCTGCCGCGGTGAGCGCCTGCAGCCGAGACGTGACCGCGGTGTTGTCGCGCGTGCGGCGCAGTTCGGCGAGCGCGGCGGTCTGCTCGCGCTGCGCCTCCTCGGAGATGTACAGGATCGGCACGTCGATCTTCTCGTCGGGCTCCAGATACTCGTTGACGCCCACGATCACGCGCTGCTTCTTCTCCATCTCGCGCTGGTACTGATAGGCGGCCGCGCCGATCTCGCGCTGGAAGAAACCTTGCTCGATGCCCGCCACCACCCCGCCCATGGCCTCGATCTGGCGGAAGTAGTGCTCAGCCTGTTCCTCGAGCTGGTTGGTGAGGTGCTCGAGGTAGTACGAGCCGGCGAGCGGATCGGCCGTCTCGGTGACGCCGATCTCGTGTGCGATCACCTGCTGCGTGCGCAGCGCGATCTTGACCGCCTTGTCGCTCGGGAGCGCGATCGTCTCGTCCATGGAGTTGGTGTGCAGGGACTGCGTGCCGCCGAGCACAGCGGCCAGGCCCTGGAACGCCGTGCGCACGATGTTGTTCTCGAGCTGCTTGTCCCACAGCGAACAGCCCGCGGTCTGCGTGTGGAACCGCATGAGCCACGATTCCTTGCGCTTGGCGCCGTAGCGCTCGCGCATGTGCCGCGCCCAGATGCGGCGGGCAGCGCGCAGCTTGGCGATCTCCTCGAAGAAGTCGAGGTGCGAGTTCCAGAAGAACGACAGCCGGGGCGCGAAGTCGTCGATGTCGAGGCCGCGCTCGAGGCACTTCTCGACGTACGTGAAGCCGTCGGCGAGGGTGAACGCCAGCTCCTGGCCCGCCGTGGATCCCGCCTCTCGGATGTGATAGCCCGACACCGAGATGGTGTTCCACTGCGGCACATGCTTGGTGGCGAACTCGATCAGGTCGACGATGATGCGCAAGGAAGGCTCGGGCGGGAAGCACCAGCACTTCTGCGCGATGTACTCCTTGAGGATGTCGTTCTGCAGCGTGCCGCGCAGCTTGCCGAACGGCACGCCGCGCTTGTCGGCGTTGGCGAGGTAGAACCCGAACAGGATGCTCGCCGGGCCGTTGATGGTCATGGACGTGGAGATGCCGCCGGGATCGATGCCGTCGAGCAGCACTTCCATGTCGCGGAGCGAGTCCACCGCCACACCGCACTTGCCGACTTCGCCGTGCGACTTGGGATGGTCGCTGTCGTATCCCATGATCGTGGGGTTGTCGAAGGCGATCGAGAGCCCCGTCTGGCCGCGGGCGAGCAGGTAGTGGAAGCGCTCGTTGGTCTCGCGCGCCGTGCCGAAGCCCGCGAACTGCCGCATGGTGAACATCTTGCCGCGGTACATCGTGGGGTGGACGCCGCGCGTGAACGGGTACTCGCCGGGCACGGCGAGGTCGCGCGAGAGGTCCATGCCGACCAGGTGCTCGGGACCGTAGAGCGGCGCGATGGGCTGGCCCGAGAGCGTGTACGGATAGAGGTCCTTGCGTTCGCGGTCGGCCGGGTAGTTCGCGCCGAAGCGTTCGCGCATGGCGGCGTAGGCGCCGTTGGTGCGAGGGCCGGTGGACTCGGCGCGCGGCGTGCGGGCGGGCGCGTGCGTGCGACCGCGGCGCGGCTTGGCCGCGCTGGCGCGCGACTGCTTGGCCGGCGTGCGCTTGGCCATGGCGATCCTCCTCCGGAAGGGGCGCGGGGCCGCGGAGGCCCGCAGGTGCAAGGCGAACCGCAGGAGCCTACGCGCCGGTTCGAAGGAGGGTCAAGCGTCGGCGGGGCAGCGGGTTGCCGACTACTCCAACCACACGACCCGCGCCTCGGCGGACCCTGCGTCCGAGGCACGCGAGGGGCCCGATCCATGCTCCTCAAGCCCTCCCCCGCCCAGCCGAGACTCGAGCGGGGCCCCTCGATCGGCGGGGCCACGGCGATCGCGCCAGGGAGGCGGGCATGTTCGGATTCGGGAAGAAGCGCGTCGCGTCAGGGCAGGCGCCAGCCGCCGAGGAGGATGCGACTCCGGTGGCCCCGCCCGCTCGCACGCTCTACGCGGCCCGCCAGCCGATCCTCGGCCGGGCCTCCGAGCTGCTCGGCTACGAGCTGCTGTTCCGCGGCGGGCCCGAGAATCGCTTCGACGGCACCGACGCCGACCTCGCCTCAGCCACCACGATCGAGCAGAGCGCCTCGGCCTTCGGACTCGACACGCTGGTGGGCGAGCATCGCGCCTACCTGAACCTGACGCGCCGCGCCGTGTTGGGCGGCTACCACCGCATGCTGCCGCCGGAGCGCACGGTGGTGGAGCTGCTCGAGAACATCGCGCCCGATTCCGAGGTGCTCGCGGCCTGCCAGGCGATCCGCGCCGAGGGCTACACGCTGGCGCTCGACGACTACACGTTCTCGCCGCAGTCCGCGCCGCTGCTCGAC
>CADEFY010000219.1 GCA_902826705.1 uncultured bacterium | reverse complement strand
GGGGCGACGGTCGCGCCGAGCGGGCGGGCCGCGGAGGACGCGCCGGCACCGGTCCGGGATGAGCGCGGCACCGTAGCACGCAGCTTCGGCCAGCCTCAATCGGCGGCCGTGTGCGGGCCGCTGGCGCGGCACGCGAACGCAGCACGGCAAATCGCTGGGCGAGAACGCGTTGCAGCACCGTCCTGCGGCGCGTATGGTGCGCCGCGATGCATGCGCTCCTCCGCTCGCTCATCGGCGCCGGCCTGCTGACCGCCGCCCTCTCGCCCGCCGTGCCCGCGGCGCACGCGGCCGACGGCGCGTTCCTGCCCGTGGGCGACCCGCTCGAGGCGGAACTGAGGACGCTCGAGGTGCTGGGTGCCGCGCCGGAGGGCGTGCGACACGCCTCGATACGCCCCTGGACGCGGCGCGAGCTGGCGCGCGCCCTCGCCGCCGACTCGCTGGCGGCGCGCGGGCCCGGCGCGATCGCACGCGCACGGCTGGCCCGAGACCTCGCGCGCGACGGCGGCGCGGCCGCGCGCAAGCGCACGCCGGGCGCCACGCCGCGTGCAGGGCAGTGGGTCGACGACGACTCGCGGCTCGAGCTGAGCATCGGCGCGGGCGGCGCGGTGGCGCTGCGGCGCGACGAGGGCCTGTGGTCGAAGCCCGCGTGGCGGGACGGCTCGGGGCTGCGCCTGCGCCTCACAGCGGGCGTGGGCCCATGGGTGGCGCACACGGACCTCGCGGCCGGGGCGCTGGCCGACGTGCGATCGTTCAGCGATCCGCTCATCGAGGGCCGCGACGTGGCGCTCTCCACCGAGGACAGCTACGTGGCGCTGGCGCCGAGCGACGCGTGGGACCTGCGGGTGGGCCGCACCCGCTGGCACTGGGGGCCGGGCGAGGAAGGCTCGTTGCTCCTCTCGGGCAGCGCGCCGGCGATGTCGGGACTCGCGCTACGCGGGCACGTCGCCGCGATCGGCGCCGACGTCGCGGTGCTGCACGCCACGCCCGAGCTGGGTCGTGGCGAGCAGTTGGCGGCTCACCGGCTCGAGTGGCAGCCCCGCGCCGACCTGCGGGTGGGCGTGGCCGAGGCGGCGCGCTATCGCGCGAGCGGCTGGCCTGCGGCGTACCTCGCGAGCGTGATCCCGTTCTCGCTCGTGCAGCGCCTGCTCGATCAGGACGCCGGTCAGGCGGCCGACAGCCTGCGCAACAACGTGCTCGTGTCGATCGACGCCGCGTGGCGGATCGCACCCGGCACGCGCGTGTACGGAGAGCTGCTGATCGACGACGTGCACGCGCGATCGAGCGCGTTCCCCGACAAGTGGGGCTATCAACTGGGGCTCGACGGCGTCGGCCCGTGGCTGGGCGGCCGCCTCACCTGGAACGCCGAGTACACGCGGCTGTCCCGGTTCGTCTACACCTCCTACTACGGCCGCTCGCACACCGTGCGCGGCGCACCGCTGGGCGCCGCGGTCGGACCCGACGCGAAGCGGCTGCGGCTGCGCCTGTCGTTCGATCCCAGTGCCGCGTGGCAGTTCTCGGCCTTCGCGGCCCAGACCGACCGCGGCGAGAGCGATCTGGCCACGCCGTTCGTGCCGGGCGATCCGGTGCCCGACCCCATGACGTTCGCCGGTGTGGTCGAGACCACGCGCACGCTCGAGGCCGAGGCGCGCTGGTGGCCCGCGAGCGGCGTGGACGCCGCCCTGCGGATCGGGCGCGAGCACGCCGACGACACCTCGGCGCTGCTCGGGGCCTCGCGCTCCGCGTGGACCGTGCACGCGGCGCTCACGCTGTGGCGGTGAGGGCGGGCGCTCGGCGCACCGCTTGCCGCGCTCGGGAGCGCGCGTCCCGACCTGGTCGCTTGCACCACTAGCCTGCATGCCTCGTCTCGTCCGCGCTCACCCCCACCGGAGGTCCGCATGTCCGCCCGCTCCGCGCTGCTGCACTGTCTCGTCCTGCTCGCGGCGCTCGTCGCGACTCCCGCCGCCGCCGGCAGCCTCGATCGCGCGGACATGGACACCACCTGCTCGCCATGCCGCGACTTCAATCGCTTCGCCAACGGCGGCTGGATCGACCGCACGCCGATCCCCGCCACCGAGTCGGTGGTGGGCAGCTTCACCACACTCGCCGAGTCCAATCGGGACTTCCTGCGCCAGATGCTCGACCGCCTCACGCGCATCCGCCGCGCCCGCACGCCGGCCGAGCAGCTGCTGGTGGATCACTGGGGCGCGTGCATGGACTCGGCCGCAGCCGAGCGCGCGGGCCTCACGCCCCTCCAACCGCAGCTCGACGCCTACGCCGGCATCGCCAGCGCCTCCGACGTGGCGCGCCAGTTGGGCTGGGCGCACGCGCATGTGGTGGGAGCCGGGTTCGTGGCGTTCCCGGGACCCGATGCGCGCAACAGCTCGCTCACGATCCTGCAGCTCATGCAGGGCGGGCTCGGACTGCCCGACCGCGACTTCTATACGCGCACCGACACCAACTCGGTCGCGATCCGGGCCGCACACGTGGCCAACATCGCGCAGGCGCTCACGTACGCCGGCAGCCGGGATGCGGCGCGCGAGGCGGGCTGGGTGATCGGGCTCGAGGAGAAGCTCGCTGCCGCGTCCATGACCAACGTGCAGCGCCGCGATCCCAACGCCACCTATCACAAGGTGTCGATCGACACGTTGCGCACCTGGACGCCGGGATTCGACTGGGCCGCCTACGCGCGCGGTCGCGGCATGACGCTGCCTGACTCGATGAACGTGGCACAGCCCGAGTTCTTCCGGGCACTGGCGCGGCTCGTCGCCTCGGAGCCGCTCGAGGCATGGCGCGCGTATCTGCGCACGCGCGCGCTGCTGCAGGCCGCGCCCATGCTGGACCAGCGCTTCGTCGACCTCGACTTCGCGTTCCAGAAGCGCTTCAGCGGCCAGGGCGTGCTCGCACCGCGCTGGAAGCGCTGCCTGCGGATGGTCGATGAGGACCTGGGCGACGCGCTCGGCCAGGCCTTCGTCGCCGAGCGCTTCTCGCCCGAGGCCAAGGCGCGCGCGCTGCAGCTCGTCGACGACGTCGAGGCTGCCCTCGGCGCGCGCATCGCCGAGCTCGACTGGATGAGCGAACCCACCAAGGCGGCGGCGCGCGTCAAGCTCGATGCGATCCGCGACTTCATCGGCTACCCCGACCTGTGGCGCGACTACGCCGGCCTCTCCTTGACCAAGCGCGATCTGATCGGCGTGCGTCTCGCCGCGCAGCGCTGGGAGCAGACGCGGCAGCTCGCACGTCTCGGCCGGGCGCCGGAGACCCGCGAGTGGCGCATGAGCGCGCCCACGGTGAACGCTTTCTACTCCCCTCCCGTCAACAGCATCAACTTCCCCGCCGGCATCCTGCAGCCGCCGTTCTTCAGCCCCGACTGGGACGACGCCGCCAACTACGGCGGCATCGGCGCGGTGATCGGTCACGAGATCTCGCACGGCTTCGACGACCGCGGCCGCCAGTACGACGCGCAGGGCAACCTGCGCGACTGGTGGCAGAAGGAGGACGCCGACCGCTACAAGGAGCGCGCGCAGAAGGTGGTCGAGCAGTTCGATGGCTTCTCGGTGGCGCCGGGGGTCAACGTCAACGGCCGGCTCACGCTGGGCGAGAACATCGCCGACCTGGGCGGACTCGCGATCGCGTACGCGGCCCTGCAGCGCGCGCAGCAGACGCGGCCCGGCAAGGTGATCGACGGTTGGACGCCGGAGCAGCGCTTCTTCCTCTCCTACGCGCGCATCTGGCGGCGCAACACGCGGCCCGAGGCGCTGGTCAACCTGGTGCGCACCAATCCGCACTCGCCCGGCGAGTTCCGGGTCAACGGGCCGCTCGCCAACCTCGAGGAGTTCGCGCGCGCGTTCGGCTGCAAGGCGGGCGAGGCCATGGTGAACCCGCCCGAGAAGCGCGCGAGGATCTGGTAGCGGCCCTGTCAGGGTCATGACGAACCGCTCGCACGCCACCGCACTCTGAAGGGGGACTCCGATCCCTGGTCCCACCTGAGCAGGAGGCTGTATGCGTCTCGAGGGCATCCATCACGTCACCGCAGTCACGGGCGATGTGCGCCGCAACGTCGACTTCCACACGCGCGTGCTGGGCCTGCGCCTCGTGGCCAAGTCGGTCAACCAGGACGACCCGCTCGTCTATCACGTGTTCTACAGCGACGAAGTGGGCAACCCCGGCGCCGACCTCACGTTCTTCGAGTACCGCGGCGCGGTGCGCGGCCGCGCGGGCGCCGGCATGGTGCACCGGGTGATCTGGCGCGTGGCCAGCCGCGAAGCGCTCGACTTCTGGGAGCAGCGCCTCAATCGCGAGGGCATCGCGCGCCTTCGAGACGGCGACACGCTGCACTTCGCCGATCCCGAGGGGCTGGCGCACGAACTGGTGCTCGACTCCAGCACTGATGCGCCCCGCATCGCGGACCACCCGCAGATCCCGCACGAGATGGCGCTGCGCGGCTTCGACGGCGTGCGAGCGTACGTGTCGGATCCCGCCGCGAGCGGCGAGTTCGTCGAGCGAGTGATGGACGCGACGCGGCGCGAGGGCGACACGTGGGAGCTGCGGGGCGACTCTCGCGGCCGCACGATCACGTACGATGCCGCGCCCGCCGAGCCGGGGCGTCCCGGTGCGGGCACGGTGCATCATGTGGCGTGGGGCGCGCCCATGGCGCAGCACGCCACGTGGGTGGACACGCTGCGCGGCCATCGCGTGGGGAGCACGGACGTGGTCGACCGGCACTACTTCCAGTCGATCTACTTCCGCGAGCCCGGGCACGTGCTGTTCGAGATCGCCAGTGACGGCCCCGGATTCGCGCGTGACGGCACGCTCGAGGACCTCGGACGCACGCTCATCCTGCCGCCGTGGTACGAACAGGATCGCGCGCGCATCGAGGCGGCGCTCACCCCGATCCCGGATCCCCGCGCCGACTGGGGCGCGGGCGCGGGGCGGTAGCCCAAACACGCACCGCTGCCGACGCGGTCAGCTTCGCGTCGGCAGCGGGTGGTGCCGGGACCACTCCACCGTGCGGCGCAGGCCCTCGGCGAACGTCACGCGCGGCGCCCAGCCCAGCACCTGCTTGGCGCGCGAGGCATCCAGGTAGATGCGCTGGATCTCGCCCGCGCGGGCTGCCTCGTGGATCGCGTCCTCGCTGAAGCCGGTGATCCGCTGCAGCTCGCGCACGATGTCGTTGACCGACGTACCGACGCCCGTGCCGATGTTGAGCATCTCGCCGCTGCCCTTCGTGAGGGCGAGCACGTTGGCCTCGACCACGTCGTCCACGAACAGGTAGTCGCGCACCGCCTCGCCGTCGCCGAAGATGCGCGGCCGCTTCCCCTCGAGCATGAGCCCGATGAAGATCGCGTTCACGCCCGCCTCACCGTGCGGGTTCTGGCGCGGGCCGTACACGTTGGGGTAGCGCAGCACGGTGTAGTCGAGCCCGTGCAGCAGCTTCCAGAGGTAGAGGTAGTGCTCCACGGTGTGCTTGCTCGCGCCGTAGGGCGCCTCGGGGTTGATGGGGTGATCCTCGGTGGCGGGCAGCGTGCGACCCTCGCCGTAGAGCGCGCCGCGGGTGGAGGCATAGATCACC
>CADEFY010000218.1 GCA_902826705.1 uncultured bacterium | reverse complement strand
CCACGCCAGCGTCGCCGCGGCTGGCCCCTGGGTGCTGGGGCCGCGCGAGTACCACGCTTCGCTCGGCGGCAGCTTCTTCTCCGCCGGCAGCGGCTACGACGCCGCCGGCGAGCGCGTGGCGCTCGACGGCCTGCTCGAGCGCCGCTCGATCGACGCGGAGGTGGAGTTCAGCGCCCGGCGCTGGCTGGGCATGCGGCTCGCACTGCCCATCGTGAGCGCCACGGCGCGCGACAACGGCAGCGTGACCGCGCCCGTGACGAACACCGGTCTCGGCGACCTGCGCGTGGGGCTCCGCGTGCCCGTCCTCACCGGCGCGCGCGCGCTGGCGGTCAACCTCGACTGGCAGGCGCCCAGCGGCTACAACCGTGTGCTCGCGCCGCTCGTGGCCGATCAGTCGTGGAAGGCGGCGGGCTCGGGCCTGCAGGCGCTCGAGGCGAGCCTGCAGTTCGGCACGCCCGTGGGCGGCCGGGGATTCCTGCAGCTCGGCGGCGGCGCGCGCTACGAGGCGCTGCTCTTCGGCGAGTTCTTCGAGGACTCCGACGGGAACATCGACACGAGCGCGGTGGGCATCGACGCCGCTGAGCGCGATTGGGCCATGCACATCACCGCCGATGCCGCGCTGGGCCTGTGGTTCACCGACCGCCTGCTCGTCGCCGGGATCTATCGCGGGGAGTTCGCCCAGTCGACCGGCCGCATCGTCGACGGACCCGACGGCCTCGCACCGCTCGAGATGACCAGCCACCTCGCGGGCTCGCGCGTGAGCTATCACCTCGACGACCGGCTCGAGGTCTTCGCCGGCTCGTGGCACTCGCCCGGCGGCGAGAACGTGCTGCACCTCGACCAGTTCTACGCCGGACTCGGCTGGAGAGCCACGCGCCTCCACCGCTCGCAGGGATTCCTCGGGAGCGCACGCCGGCCCTGAGCATCCGCGGGGAGGCGCCCCGCTCGGAGCCCCCATTCCCGTCCACCTCACACGCCTCCTGCGCCACCTCGCCCGGTATCGCGGCGGGCTCGCGTCGGGCATCGTGTGCGTGGCGTGCGCCAACCTGATCGCGCTCGCGCAGCCGCAGGTGCTGCGCCACGCCGTCGATGACCTGTACCGGGGCGTCACGGCCGAGAAGCTGGGGCGCTATGCGCTGATCCTGTTCGGCATCGCGCTCGGTGCGGGGCTCTTCCGGTTCGCGATGCGCAAGACGCTCATCGCGATCTCGCGCCGGCTCGAGTACGACCTGCGCAACGAGTTGTTCGCGCACCTGCAGCGCCTGCCGGTCGGCTGGTTCCAGCACCGCCGCACCGGGGAGCTGATGAGCGTGGCCACCAACGACCTGGCCGCGGTGCGCATGATGCTCGGGCCGGGCGTGATGTACACGGTCAACACGCTCACCGTGGGGATCGTGAGCATCGCGTTCATGCTGGCGATCAGTCCGCGACTCACGTTCTGGTCCTTGCTGCCGCTGCCGCTGGTGTCGGTCTCGGTGTGGTACTTCGGCGACCGGATCCACCGCCGCTTCGAGCAGGTGCAGGAGCAGTTCGCCGGGCTCAGCGCGTTCGTCCAGGAGAATCTGGCGGGGCTTCGCGTGGTGCGCGCGTTCGCGAACGAGCGCCACGAGATCGCGCGCTTCGGCACGCTCAACGAGCGCTATCGCGACCAGAACCTGGACCTGATCCGCACCTCGGGGGTGTTCCAGCCCATGCTCGCGCTGTTCTCGGGCCTCGGCGCGCTGATCGTGATCTGGGTGGGCGGTCGCGAGGTGATGACCGAACGGATCACCCTCGGCCAGTTCGTCGCATTCACCGTGTACCTGGCCATGCTCAACTGGCCCATGGTGGCGCTGGGCTGGGTGATCAACCTGTTCCAGCGCGGCTCGGCTTCGTTCCGCCGCATCGCCGACCTGCTCGACACCGAGCCGAGCATCGACTCGCCGTCCCGCCCGGTGCGCCCCGAGCGCAGCGCGGGCGAACTCGAGTTCCGCGGGGTGACGTTCACCTACCCCGGCGCCGATGCGCCGGCGTTGCGCGACGTGAGCTTCCGCGTGGCCGCGGGCCGCACGGTGGCACTCGTGGGCCGGACCGGCTCGGGCAAGAGCACGGTGCTGGCCCTGCTGCCACGGCTCTTCGACCCCGCGCCCGGCACCGTGTTCCTCGATGGTCGGGACGTGCGCGAGCTGGACCTGGGCTGGCTGCGTGGGCAGCTCGCCATCGTGCCGCAGGACCCGTTCCTCTTCTCGGCCACGATCCGCGAGAACATCGCCTACGGCGTGCCCGAAGAAGCGTCGCACGCCGTGCAGCGTGTGGCCGAGGTGGCGCGGCTCGATGACGACATCCGCGGCTTCCCGGACGGCTACGCGACGCGCGTCGGTGAGCGTGGCATCACCCTCTCGGGCGGGCAGCGGCAGCGCACCGCGATCGCGCGCGCGCTGCTGCGCGACGCCCCCGTGCTCCTGCTCGATGACTGCCTGTCCAGTGTGGACACCGCCACCGAGGACGCGATCCTGCACGGCCTGCGGGAGGAGATGCGGCGCCGCACCACGCTGATCGTGGCTCACCGCGTGAGCACCGTGCGCGAGGCGGACGAGATCCTGGTGTTCGATACGGGCGCCATCGTCGAGCGCGGCACGCACGTCGACCTGCTCGCGCGCGGTGGCGCCTACGCGGCGCTGCACCGTGCGCAGCAGCTCGAGGAGGAGATCGCCGCCTCATGAACGCCGCCGAGCACGACGAGGACCTGGGCCGGCCGTACGACCACCAACTCATGCGGCGGCTCGCGCGCTACCTGCGCCCGTACCGCGGCCAGGTCGTGCTGGCGGGCGTCATCACACTGGCCGAAGCGGCGATCCAGCTCTGCTTCCCCTACCTGCTCAAGGAGGCGATCGACCTCGGCATCCGGCATCACGACATCGAGGTGCTGGACCGCATCGCACTCACCTATCTTGCCGCGCTCGTCGCCGCGTTCGGCCTGGGGTATCTGCAGAGCCAGATCCTGCAGCGCGTGGGCCAGGGGCTCATGCGCGACCTGCGAGCCGACCTGTTCGCGCATCTGCAGCGACTGCCCGTGGCGTGGTTCGACAAGAACCCGATCGGACGCGTGATGACGCGCGTCACCAACGACGTCGACCAGCTCAACGAGATGTTCACCGCGGGCATCGACGCGCTCTTCGGCGACCTCTTCATGCTGATCGGGATCGTGTTCGCCATGTCGCAGCTGGACGTGGAGCTGCTCGCCGTCACGTTCTCGGTGCTGCCGCTGATCGTGCTCGTGACGCTCCTCTTCCGCTCGCGCGTGCGCCGCGCGTTCCGCGACGTGCGCACGCGGCTGGCACGGCTCAATGCGTTCCTCAACGAGAACCTGTCGGGCATGAGCACCGTGCAGGTGCTGGGCCGCGAGTCGCGCAACTTCGCCCAGTTCGACGCGCTCGATGCCGAGCACCGTGACGCGCATCTGCGAGTCAACAACTACCACGCCATCTTCTTCCCGGCGCTCGAATGGGTGAGCGCGATCGCGTTGTCGCTGATCGTGTGGTACGGCGGCCGCCAGGTGATGTGGGAAGGCATCACCCTGGGCATCCTGGTCGCGTTCATCCAGTACACGCAGCGCTTCTTCCGTCCCATCTCGGACCTCTCCGAGAAGTACGGCATCCTGCAGCAGGCGATGGCCGCCTCCGAGCGGCTCTTCGCGCTGCTCGACACGCCGGTCGACCCGGCGAGCGTCGACCTGACGCGGCCGGCGCCGCCCGCCCTCATGCGCAGCGGCGGCATGCGGATCGAGTTCGACGGCGTGTGGTTCGCCTACGAGGAGCCGCACTGGGTGCTCGAGGACCTCTCGTTCGTGGTCGAGCCGGGCGAGAAGGTGGCGCTCGTGGGCGCCACGGGATCGGGCAAGACCACGCTCACCAGTCTGGTGCTCCGCTTCCACGAGCCGCAGCGCGGAGTCATCCGCGTGGACGGCCGGCCGCTGGCCGAGTGGGACGTGGAGCAGTTGCGGCGCCGCGTCGGACTCGTACTGCAGGACGTGTTCCTCTTCTCCGGCACCGTGGCGTCCAACATCAGCCTCGACGACGCGTCGATCCCCCGCGAGCGGGTCGAGTCCGCCACCCGTGAGGTGCACGCGGACGGCTTCCTCGCGCGCCTGCCGGGCGGCCTCGACGCGCCGGTGCTGGAGCGCGGCGCCACGCTCTCGGCTGGCCAGAAGCAGCTCGTCTCGTTCGCGCGCGCCCTCGCTCGTGACCCCGACCTGCTGATCCTGGACGAGGCCACCTCGAGCATCGACACCCATACCGAGCGCGACATCCAGCAGGCGCTGCAGCGGCTGATGCGCGACCGCACGAGCCTGGTGATCGCCCACCGACTGAGCACCATCGCCGACGTCGACCGCATCCTCGTCCTGCACCATGGCCGCCTGCGCGAGAGCGGCACGCACCCGGACCTGCTCTCGGCCCGCGGCCTCTACTGGCGGCTGCACCAGCTGCAGGTCCTGGGCGGCCGGCTCGCACTCCCGGGGGCACCCGACCCGCCCGCCACCGGCGCCCCGGCCTGAGGTCCCCCCGCGGGGTTCAGTGCCACGTGACCCTCATCAGGTCGTTGACGTGGGCTGAACCCAGCCACTAGCCTTGTGGGACTCCTGCACCCCTGCGGGTGCCCCTCCCCGGAGGTCGCCTCATGCAACTGGGTAAGAAGATCCGCGACCTGCGCCTGCGCAGGGGCCTCACCGTCCAGCAGCTCGCCGAGCTGACCGGGCTCTCCAAGGGCTTCATCAGCCAGGTGGAGAACAGCCGCACCTCCCCGTCGCTGGCCACGCTCCAGGACCTCGCCCGGGCGCTCGAGACCTCGGTCGCCTACCTGGTCGTCGAGGAGGAGCGCGTGCCGCACCTGGTGCGCGCCGCCGACCGCCCCAGGCTGCAGATCGGCGGCAACACGTCGCAGGTCGAGGTGCTCTCGGCACAGCCTCGGCGCAACCTGGAGCTGATCCAGGCCGAGCTGCCCGCCGGAGTCGCCGCGAGCGACAAGCGCCACTATCATCACGGTGAGGAGGTCGTGCTCTGCACCGAGGGGCGTGTGACGCTCTTCTGTGGCGAGCACACGATGGTGCTCGAGGCCGGCGACTCCTGCCACTTCGACGGCCGCGTCCCGCATGCGGTCGAGAACTCGGGAGATGTCACGGCCCGCGTGCTGATCGCGATGACCCCCGCCGCATTCGAACCGATGTTCCGCGTCCGTGGCGCGAGCCCTCACACCGTGGATGTCAGCACCGACTACGACCGCGTCACCTGACCGCAGCCGCGACGCGCGGACCATGCGGACGGCGGCCCCCGAGGGTCGCCGTCCTTCCTTTTCGTGGTGAGGCCCGCCGGACCCTGTGACCGCTCTCCGCGCCGCATTCGCCGACTTCATGGACGCCGTGCGCGCGTTCTCGCGCCCGGCGCGGCTGTACCTGGTGAGCGAGTTCCTGCTCTGGACCGGGCACGGCGTCTTCGCCGTGGTCTTCAACCTCTACCTGGTGGAGGGCGGCTACAGCGAGGGCTTCGTCGGCCGTGCGGTCGCGCTCAACGGCCTGGGGCTCGCCATGGCGGCGCTGCCCC
>CADEFY010000217.1 GCA_902826705.1 uncultured bacterium | reverse complement strand
GAGGGGGTTCGATGGGATGCGCGAGCGGGGAACCTAGCCAGCGAGACGCAGCCTCGCAACATCACGCAGCCCGCCGCTGCGGCGCATCGAGTGCGTGCAACACACCGACGGCGCGCTCCCGGAGGGCATCGGCATCCTGCCGCTCCGCCATCGCGCGCGCCCGTGCGGTCGCGGCCGCCACCGCATCGCCGCCCTCGAGCGCGCGCGCGAGCCGTTCGCCGAGCGACGCCGGATCGGGTCCCGCGATCAGACCGTGCGACTGCATCGCGGCATGGAGCGGATCGGTCTTGCAGACGGTCAGCAGCGGATGGCCGCTCGCCATGGCCCGCAGCAGCAGCCCGCCCGACCGCGCCGACTCCTCGCTCGTCACGAGACACGTGGCCGTCTGGAGCCAGCAGGCCTCCGCCTCACGGGGCGCGCGGCCCACGCAGTGCACGCGCGGCAGCACGTCGTGCCGAGCCGCCACATGCGTGACCCGCGGGTGCGGATCGCCCAGGATCACCAGTTCGAGTTCGTCGCGATCCTCGGCCGCCTCGGCGAACCCGGCCACGAGGCGCTCCAGGTCCTCGCCCGTCGACGGCGCGAGCGCGAGCACGAACGGCCCGTCCCAGAGCGGCAGTCGCATGCGCGGCGAGCGCGCGGGCTCGAACGCGGCATCGCCCCACCCGGCAGGCTCGGGCGTCGCGGCGGGCAGCGGGCCGTGCGCCGCGCCACGGGCTGCGAGTCCGGTGCGCCACCATCGCGCCTCTCGCCCGCCGAGCACCTGGCCGGCGGCCGGATCGCCGCCCGGCTGCGCGCTCGCCCATACGATGCGCTCTGCATCGCTCTCGCGCACGATGGCGGCGAGACTCTCGAGCGCGCGCGCCCCGGAGTGCCGCGTGTGCACCAGGCGTGGCGCGCGCTCCAAGTGCGCGTGTAACAGGTCGTTCGAACCCTCGCGTTCGAGGATCGCGAGCTCCACGCGTGCGCCCGCGGCACGCAGTGCGCTCGCGCGCGCCGCCCCGTCCCCGGGCGCAGCACCGATGGCGTCGATCTGCTCGATGAGCAGGACGCGGGTCGGCTCGCTCAGAGGCCCACCTCCGTGTTCCGGCGGCTCCCCTCCTGCGACGCGCGTCCGGTCGCGCACCCCATCGGGTGCCGCGGCCCGTGCGGCGGCGTCCTCCGGCACGCGGCCTCGCCGCATGCCCGTCAGGTTCGAGGAGTCGTCGCGCTCCGTTCCATGGAGCGGGTCCGTCGCGAGCGCCGCCGCGCGGCTCGCCGGTCAGCCGACCGGTTCGAGCTCCTCGCGATGGCTCTCGGACTGCACTCGGCGCATCCACGCCAGGAAGCGCAGTCGCTGCTGCACTTGCAAGTCGCAGTCCAACACCTCCGGCTCGCGGCGGTCCGCGACCGGCTCGGGCATGGCCACGACCGGCGCCGGGGCGGCCACTGGCACGACGCGGGGCTCGGGCGCCGGGAGCGCCTGCTCGAGCGCCGCCACGCGCACGCCAAGACGTTCGAGCGACGCCTCATGGAAGTGCGACATGTCGATGCAGGAGAACGCGATACCGAGCCGACCCGAAAGTGCCTCGGCGGCCTCGGAGCGCCGCTCGCGTGACGCGGCCCACCAGCCCTCGAGGGCCCGGCCGACCAGAGCCTCCCCCAGTTCGCGGGGCACGCCGCGGTCGACGCACACCAGCACCCGGCCGAAGTGCGGCCGGGCCTCGTCCAGCCGCCGGCCGAGTCCCGACCAGTCCCCCGCGGCTCGGTCGGCCTCGCCATGGGCGAGCAGATAGAGCCCCGGCCAGCCTCCGTACTGCACCAGACCCAGCACCGGCATGTCGCAGTGCAGGCACTCCATCAGTCCCCAGCGGGCCTCACGGCCGAGGCGTGCGTGGAGCGCGAGCCGCGGGCTGGCGTCCACCACCAGCACGCGCTCCTGGCGCGCGAGGCCGTGCGCCGCCAGTTCGAACGTCGCGCGCAGGACCGCCGTGCCGTCGGGCCCCGCCACGACGTGCAGCCACGCCTCGCGCGAGGCGGGATCGCGGCCGGGCGCGAGCACGGAGGCCGGCGCACCCGCGCGCGGGCGCGGCGCGGCGCGGCGCACGAGCCCGCCGCCGAGCGTGGCGGCGAGCGCTCCGAACGAAGCGCCGAGCGTGAGCAGCAGCGCCCACACGCCCACGATCGGCGTCGCGGCCGGCACGCGCGGCGGCAGCTGCGCACGCGCGAGCGCGACATACGCCGAGGCCCTCGCCTCGCCGAGCCGCAGGCGCGACGCCGGCATGCGCCAGGCGGCGAGCTGCTGCTGGAGCGCCGACTCGTCGGCGAGCAGTCCGGCCGCGCGCGCATCGAGGGAGTCCGCGCGCGCGAGCTGCCAGCGGCGCCACGCGCCGCCTCGTGCTCGCGCGTCGCTGCCGGCCACGCCGGCGCCGGACATCCACTCGCTCTCGGCCGCCGCGGAGGCGAGCAGCGTCGCCTCGATGCGCGCGGGCTCGGCGACCGGCAGCGCGAGGGTCAGCTCCTGCTGGCGCTCGAGCACCTCGACCGAGGGCACGGGCAGCGCCTCGGCGGGGGCGGCGGCGTACGGACCCGGCAGGTGCAGCGCCAGGTCGCGGCGCAGTGACGCTTCGGCCAGGAGGAGCGCGGCGACCTCGCTGTCGCGCGTCATGGGCAGCCCGGGACCCTGCTGCACGCTCGCGCGCCACGACTCGAGCAGCCGCTGCTCGGTCTCACGCAGCGATGGGATCGCGCCGCGCTGATGTGCGACGAGGTCGCGCGCGAGCGCTTCGGCGGCCGGAGCCTCGGGCGCGCGCACGACGAGCCGCAGGCCGTCGCGGGTGGGGAGCACCTCGGCCGTCTCACCGCGCGCGGGCGCGTGCGGCCAGTCGGCGTCGGTCCATGTGGCGCCGGCCCACGGCAGGCGCACTTCGAATCGCGCGAGCGAGGCCGGGGCGAACGTCGCAGCGAAGAGCGCACCGAGCGCGCCTCCGACCAGCGACAGGGCGATCACGGGGCCACGAGGAGCACGGGAACGCACAGCAGGGCGCTGCGAAGCGGCGTCATCCTTGGCGCGCATCGTCGGAAGGGACCTTTCCGGTCAGCGAGGGGTCCGCACGGGATCCGGGAGCGGATACGACTGCGGCCCCCGATCCATCAGAGGCCGTAGCGCACACTAGCCCGGACGATTCATGAACCGCAAGCCGAGGGCGCCAGATGCAGCGCGGGCACGAGGAGCACGGACGTGCCGCACCGGAGGCGTGTCAGACGACAATCCGAGGAGCGCCACGTTCGTGCGACGCAGTGAACGTGCTGCAGCTGGCGCTCGCAGGCTGCGGGTGCATGGATCGTCCGGGCTCGGCATCGCGCCGATCAGCGTCAAGCGCGCGAGGCGTGCTCCGCGGCGACGCGCTCGGCGATCGGCAGCGTGAACCAGAACGTGCTGCCCGAGCCCACTTCGCTCTCCACTCCGATCAGGCCGCCGTGCTGCTCGACGATGCCCTTGCTGATCACCAGACCGAGTCCCGTGCCGCCCACCTTGCGCGTCGAACTCGAGTCCACCTGCTGGAACTTGCGGAACAGCTTGGGCAGGTCGCGCGCAGCGATGCCCTCGCCATGATCGACGATCTCCACACGCACCACGCCCTCGCCGGCACGGGCACGCACCTGGATGCCCCCCTCGATCGGCGAGAACTTGATCGCATTGGAGAGCAGGTTCGTGACCACCTGCGTGATGCGGTGCGCGTCGAGCAGCACGTCGGGCAGATCCTCGCTCCACTCGAACTCGAGCTTGATCCGGCGCTCCTCGATCAGCGTGCGCAGGTGCTGGCCGGCCTGCAGGATCACCGGCTCGAGGCGCTGACGCTCGATGGTCATGGGCAGCGAGGCCGACTCGAGCTTGCTGAAGTCGAGGATGTCGTTGATCAGCAGCAGCAGCCGCTCCGCGTTGGCGTGCGCGATCGTGAGCAGCTTGCCCTGCTGGTCGTTGTTCTGGAAGTAACGATCGTCCGACAGCAGCTCGACAGCGCCCTTGACGGAGGTGAGCGGGGTGCGGATCTCGTGCGAGACCACCGCCACGAAGTCGGACTTGAGCCGGTCGAGGCTCTTGGTGTGCTCGTAGAGCTGCGAGTTGCGGATCTGCACCGACGCCTGGGAGGCGAACAGCGACAGGAACTCCTGGTCGTCGGCGGTGAAACCACCCGGCTTGCCCCATACGGCGAGCATCCCGAAGCAGGCCTCGCCCTGGATGAACGGCACCACGAGCAGTGCCGCCTCGGCGGGTACGACCAGCCCCGGCAGCGTGTCGCAGCGCTCGCGCCGCACCGGCGCGCGGTCGACCACGACCATCCCGAGCACGCCCGCTCCTTCGAGGAAGCGGTGCGACTCCTCCTCCCCTTCGGCAGCCTCTGCGCCCTGGTGGGCGGCGAGCGCGTATTCCCCGCTCTCCTCGTGCTGCAACCACACCGCCGCGCCCGAAGCACCCGCCTGCTGGATCGCCACCTCGGTGATGCGGTCGAGGCGCGGCGCAAGACCGAGGTCGGTGCCGATCTCCATGGCGACGCGGTACAGCGTGGCCATCTGATGGGTGGCCAGCTCGACGCGCTCGCGCAGCTCCTGCTCGTGCCGCTCGAGCACGGCGTTCTTCTCCTGCAGCTCGAGCATGAGCGCGGTGTTCTGCAGCCTCAGCCGCCGGTTGCCGAGGTGCTTCTCGAGGATGTCCGGCAGCGTCGCGATGTCCTCGAACGGCTTGGTGATGAACTCGCATG
Source organism: uncultured bacterium (assembly GCA_902826705.1). GTDB lineage: Bacteria > Eisenbacteria > RBG-16-71-46 > RBG-16-71-46 > RBG-16-71-46 > CADEFY01. The sequence goes on along the minus strand of CADEFY010000217.1, from coordinate 839 downwards.
CGCCCTCGCGCAGCGCATCGATCGCGTTCTGCGTGGTGGCGTACCCGGTCATCAGGATCACCGCGGCCTCGGGATCGCGGCTGCGCGCGTGGCGCATGACGTCGAGGCCCGAGCGGCCCGGAAGGCTGATGTCCGTGAGCACCAGGTCGGGTGAGCGCTCGTCGATCGAGCGCATGGCCGACTCGGCATCGATCGCGAACACGAGTTCGAACCGCGGGTCCGCGAGCGCCTCGCGCAGCACGTCCGCCACGGTCTCGTCGTCTTCCACGACGAGCACGCGGGCCGGCGGCGTCACCGGCATCGCTGCCGAGAGGTGTGCGGGTTCGGACATCGAGCGGGCCTCGTAGGCGATCAGTGGGTGTGTGAGGGAGCCGACGCGGCCGTGCGACGCCGCCCCGCCTTCTTGGCGAGGCCGAGCGCCTGTTCGGACGCGGCGAGCAGCCCGGTGGCATCGAGTCCGTCGCGCGGCGCGGCCGCGACGCCGGCCGAGCAGGTCAGCAGTCCGACGCGCGCGAAGCGGTGCGACTCGACCGCGTGGCGCAGCCGCTCGGCGAGCCGTCGCCCGGGCGCGAGGTCGGGCGGACGTAGTCGATCCGCCGGCCGTCGACGACGAGCAGGCCGGGGCCCTCGTCGCCGGTTGGCGGCCCGGTGGCCGGCGGATCGGAGCTCACCTGGGCAGGGTAGTCGGGACGGCGACATCAGGGTCCTCCGGTCCGTGGCAGCGGCCCCCGGGCGCCGTAGGGTCGAGCCCGTGAGTGGTGCAGGGCCCGGCGACGAGGCCGTGGCGGTGAGCGACCTGCGGGTCCGCTACGGCGCGGTGGCAGGGGTGCGAGGGGTGG
>CADEFY010000216.1 GCA_902826705.1 uncultured bacterium | reverse complement strand
CCATCCACACGCCCAGTTGGTCGTGATGTCGGGCGATCCCGCGCGCATGGCGGGCACACTCGCCGACGCGCGGCTCACCAAGCCGTTCTCGCCCGTACAACTCGAAGCCGCGCTGCAGGCGCCACTGCTGGCTGAGGCCGCCTGATGCGCGAGCCCGTCCCCGCGCCGGCCCCTCCCGCGCACGACGCGTTCATGCCCTCGGCCGCGCTGGCCGCCGACGTCCTCGGCGAGTGCATGCAGGTCGTGCCCTCGCTCGACCTGCGCGACATCGGCGCGCGGCTCCTCGCGCCGCTCGTCTCGGCGACGCGGGCGCACCGCGCCTCGCTCATGATCGTCAATCCCGACACGGGCCGGCTGCGCATCGTGGCCGGGCTCGGACTGAGCCCGGAGCTGATCGGCCGCGACGTGGAGTGGAAGCCCAACAGCATCGCCGAGTGGGTGTTCCGTCGCCGCGAGGGGCTGGCGCTGCAGGGCGAGGTGCGCACGGACGCGCTGCAGGGCTCGGCGGAGGGCAGCGTCGATTCGTCCCTGTGCGTCCCGCTCGAGGGCACCGACGGCACGCTCGGCGTGGTCAATCTGGCGCGCCTCGCGCCGCAGCCGGCGTTCTCGGACGCGGAGCGCGAGTCGATCGAGCAGGTTCTGCCGCCGATCACCGCAGCGCTCGAACGCGCGCTGCGCGCTCAACGCGCCGAGCGCTACGTGCGACAGCTCGAGTGCGGCCCGGTCGCCACGCTCGTACCCGCCGGCCAGACGCAGTTGCGCCACCATGAACTCGGGCTCGCTCGCGTGAACTGCGAGAACCGCGCCGGCGATTGCGCCGAACGCGTGCTGCATGGCAGCGGCGCGCACTCGCTGCTCGTGACGGACGCGCAGGGCGATGGCGTGGACGCCGCGCTCGCCACCACGTTCGTGCGGGGCTCGTTCGTGGCGGGCGCCTCCCCCGAGCGCACCTTGTCGGGGCTCGTCGCGCAGCTCAATGCCTCGCTGCACGCGCGCACCAGCGGCGCCCATCCTGTGTCCCTATGGGCCGCCGAGCTGTCGACGAGCGGCCAGTTGTCCACCTGCAACGCCGGCTACCCCCCGCCACTCTGGATCCCGAGCGACGACTCCCCGGTGTGCCGGTTGTCGGGCGGCGGGCCGCCTGTGGGTGCCGAGGCGCAGGGGCGCTGGGACGAGGAGCAGGTCCGGCTGCTGCCCGGGGACCTCGTGCTGGTGGTGAGCGACGGCCTGCTCGATGCGCGCAACGCCACGCAGATGCCGTTCGGCGAGGAGCGCGTGATCGAGGTGGCCGCCGAATACCGCCGCGAGCCGCTCGACCGCCTCACCCAGGCGCTCGTCGAGCGCGTGCTCGCCTACTCCGGCCGGCCGGTGCCCGTGGACGACGTGCAGGTGCTGGCGATCCGGTTCTCGCCCGAGCGCTGAGCCCGGTCGCCGCGCCGAGCGCGGCGCGCTGGGAACTGCCGTCGCTCGTCTGATACCGTCCCCGGATGCGCACCGTGTTCCTGGAGACCTATGGCTGTCAGATGAACGTGGCGGACTCCGAGCTGATGGCCGGAGTGCTCGAGCGAGCCGGCATGTCCCTCGTGGACCGGCCCGAGGATGCCGATGCACTGATCCTCAACACCTGCGCCATCCGCGAGCACGCCGAGCAGCGTGTGATCGGCCGTATCGGCGACTTCGCGCGCTACAAGCAGCGCAATCCCGCAGTCGTGATCGGCGTGGCCGGGTGCATGGCGCAGCACCTGCGCAAGAAGCTGCTCGACGGCCGCCGCTCGCTCGACCTCGTGGTCGGGCCGGACGGCTACCGCGACCTGCCGCGCCTGCTGCAGCGCGCCGCGGGCGAGCCCGTGGCGCAGGTGCGGCTCGATCGCGACGAGACCTACGGCGACCTGGAGCCGCGCCGCGAGCCCGGCGTGCGCGCGTGGGTCACCGTGCAGCGCGGCTGCGACAAGTTCTGCACCTATTGCGTGGTGCCCTTCACGCGCGGACGTGAGCGCAGTCTGCCGCTCGCGGATCTCGTGCGGCAGGTGCGCACCGCGGCCGACCAGGGGTTCCGCGAGATCGTCTTCCTCGGTCAGACGGTCAACTCGTATCACGACGGCACGCACGACTTCGCCGACCTGCTGCGCGCGACCGACGCGGTCGAGGGCGTCACGCGCATCCGCTACACGTCGCCGCACCCGAGCGACATGAGCGTGCGCGTGATCGACGCCATGTCCACGTGCGCCAAGGTCATGCCGCATGTGCATCTGCCGCTCCAATCGGGATCCGATCCGATCCTCTCGGCCATGAACCGCACCTACACGACAGGCGAGTTCCGCGACGTGGCCGAGCGGATCCGTCGCGCGATCCCGGGCGTGGCGCTCACCACCGACATCATCGTGGGATTCCCAGGCGAGACCGAACAGGACTTCGAGGCCACCGCGGCGCTCATGCGCGAGATCCGCTTCGAGAGCGCCTTCCTCTTCAAGTACTCGGCACGCCCCGACACGCGCGCCTTCACCTGGCCCGAGACCGTGAGCGAGGAGGCCAAGGGCCACCGCCTGTCGCAGCTGATCGAGCTGCAGCACCAGATCTCGGGCGAGGTGCACGATGCGATGGTCGGCCGTGATGTCGAGGTGCTGGTCGAGGGGCCGTCGCGACGCGGCGGCGAGGAGCGCGAGCCGCAGTTGCACGGCAAGACGCCCCAGTTCAAGACCGTCGTGTTCCGCGACGATGGCACGCCGGCCGGTGCGCTGCGGCGCGTGCGCATCGTGGGGGCCACACCGGTGACGCTGTTCGGTGAGTCGCTGGCGCAGCCGACGCCTGCGCCGCTCGTCACGATCGCGGGCTGACCTCGCTGCGCGGCGCCGCCAGCGCGGCCCACGCCATCAGCCCTGCCCCCGCCACCCCCGCCTGCTCGCCGAGCGCCGCCGGCACGATGCGCGCGTGCGTGCGCACCACGTCGGTCACCTGCGCATCGAACGCGCGGCGCAGCGGCCCCAACAGCGCCTCGCCCGCCTGTGCCACGCCGCCGCCGATCACGATCACCTCGGGATCGAGCACCCCCGCCGCGGCCGCGATCTGCTGCGCCAGCGCCTCGACGAAGCGCTGCCGCACGCCATGCGCGCGTGGATCGAGCGACGTCATCACCGCGCGCGCATCCGCCGCGTCGAGCCCGGCCTCCTGCGCGCGCGCCACGAGGCCGCTTCCGCCCGCCCAGGGCTCGAGACAACCCGGAACGCCACAGCGGCACACCGGCCCGGCGCTGCCGAGCGGCAGGTGTCCGATCTCGCCCGCGCTGCCATGCGCGCCGCGGAAGAGGCGGTCGTCGATCACGATGCCGCAGCCGACGCCGGTGCCGACGGTCACCGTCATCGAGACTCTCGCGCCCTTCGCTGCGCCGAGCGTCGACTCCGCGAGCGCGTGACAATGCGCGTCGTTGTCGGCCACGACGCGCATGCCGAGCGCGCCCGCGAGCCGACCCGCCAACGGCGTACCCGCCGTCAACGCCAGGTGCGGCGTGAGGCCCAGCAGCGTGCCGGTGCGTGGCTCGATGGCCCCCGGGCACCCGACGCCGGCGATCGCCGGCCCGGCGGGGCCGCCGAGGGCCTCGGCCATCTCGCGTACCGCATCGACCAGCGCGTCGAGTCCCTCGCGCGCGCGGGAAGGACTGCGCCGGAAGCCGCGCACGTCACCTCGGCGCGTGACACGGCCGGCCTTCAAGTCGGTGCCGCCGATGTCGAACGCGAGCACGATGGGTTCGGACATGGGGTCGCACGATAGCCCTGCCACGTGGCGCTTGTCGCCGTCGGCATGCCTGCGGCAGCATGCGACGCATGCGACGCTCCCCGATCCTCTGGCCGCTGCTGGCGCTGCTGGCGTTCGCCGCCGCGGCCCCGGCTCCCGCCCCTCGCCCCGCGATCCGCGCGGGGAGCCTGGCCCTCCCCGGCCTCACCGCACCGGTCACACTGCTCGTCGACCGCCACGGGATCGACCACCTCGAGGCGAGCACGCGCGCCGACCTCTACCGGGCATGGGGCTACGTCACGGCTCGCGACCGGCTGTGGCAACTCGTGCTCGCGCGTGCGCAGGGCGAGGGCACCACGCACCGCTGGTTCGGCAACGAGGCGTTGCAGTCCGACGGCGGCGCGCAGCTGTTGGGACTGGCGGAGCGCGCCCGGGGGATCTGGGCGCGCGATCGCGCTGATGCGCCGCTGCGCGAGGCGCTCGAGGCCTACGCCGCCGGCATCAACGCGCACCTCGCGGAGTGCCGGAGCGGCGCTGCGCCGTGGCCTCCCGAGCTGGTGCGTCTGCGCGAGCGGCCGCGTGACTGGCGGCCCGAGGACAGCGTGATGCTGTTCCTGGGACTCGGACTCACGCTCGACCTCGGGTTCGAGGAGATCCCCGAGCAGCGCGCGATCGATGTGTCCGGCGTCGCGCGGCTGGCCGAGCGGCGGCGGTTCGAGGACGACTGGATGTACGACAGCGTGCAGCCGGCGTCGCGCGCAGCCGAGGCGCCGCGCACGCGCGACGCGCGCGACGCGCGCGACGCGCGCGCCGCACGTGCGATCCCGCCCGAGATGCTCGCTCGTGCGGAACGTGCGATCGGGCACTGGCCGAGACGCGCCGACGATGGTTCCGATCGCGCGAGCAACGTGTTCGCGGTGGGCCCCGGCCGCAGCGCGACCGGCCGGCCGGTGCTCGCCAACGACCCGCACCTCGCGCTGCTCGCCCCGGGCTGGTTCCACGTCGTGCACCTGCGCTTGCCGGGCGGGTTCGAGGCCGCGGGCGGCGCCGTGCCCGGCATCCCCGCGATCGTCAGCGGCCGCAGCCTCGCCTGCGCCTGGGGCATCACGGCGCTCGGCGCCGACGTCATCGACATCTGCGCCGACTCGCTCTCGGCCGACGGCCGTCAGGCGAAGACCGCGAGCGGTTGGACACCGGTCACGACCCAGTCCTTCGCCATGAGCTTCCGCGTGCTGGGAGTGCCGCTGCCGATCCCCACCTTCGTGCAGGCGAGGCGCCGCACGGCCAACGGCCCCGTGCTCGTCTGGGAGCCCAAGCGCCGCCTCGCGCTCACGCTGCGATGGAGCGCGTTCGAGGACGAGCGCATCAGCTTGCGGCACCTGATCGGCCTCGAGGGCTCACGCACCGCGGACGAGATCGCCGCCCGAGCACGCTCGCTCGTCACTCCCACGATCAATGTCACAGCGGTCGATACGCTCGGCACGGTGCTCTACCAGGCCTGCGGCCTCGTGCCCAAGCGCTGGGGCACCGAGGGCCTCGGCGTCACGCCGGGCGATGCGGCGCAGCCGTGGGCGTACATCCCCAGCGACTCGATGCCCTCGGTGCGTGCGGCGCGCGATGGGTTCGTGGTCAATGCGAACAACCGCCCAGCGGGCGCGTCGTACCCCTATGCGCTCTGGGGTTACGACTTCGCGCAGGATCGCGCGATGCGCATCCATCAGCGGCTCGCGGGAGACACACGCATCACGGCTGCCGACCTGATCAGCGTGCAGGCCGACGCGATGTCACGCGCCGCAGCGCGTCAGACGCCCGCGCTGATCGCTGCGGCCGAGTCCCTCGGGGCCCAGCTCTCTCCGCGCGCCCGCGCCGCCATCGACTCGCCACCCCGCTGGGACTTCGTCGTCCCCCTGCCGCGCCTG
>CADEFY010000215.1 GCA_902826705.1 uncultured bacterium | reverse complement strand
GAGCGTGGTGCCGTAGCGCGCCTTGAACTCGTGGAAGCGCGAGCCGTCCACGAGGCGCGCGATCACTTCGCGCACGTCGTAAGGCGTGCGCAGGTCGCGCGGTAGCACGCCGTGCAGCTCGCGCGTGTCGTAGGCCGGCGGCTCGGGCGTGCGCAGGTCGAGCGCGGCGCGCTTGGCCGCGCCCAGGTGCGCCACGATCTCGCGCGCCATCTCGAGCGCATGCGCATCGTCGTCGGCCAGGTGATCCGCCACGCCCGAGATGCGCGTGTGCACGTCGCCGCCGCCGAGTTCCTCGGCGGTGACTTCTTCGCCTGTCGCGGCCTTCACCAGCGGCGGGCCGCCCAGGAAGATGGTGCCCTGCTCCTTCACGATCACCGTCTCATCGCTCATGGCCGGCACGTAGGCGCCGCCGGCGGTGCACGAGCCCATCACCACCGCGAGCTGCGGGATGCCCACGGCGGACATGCGCGCCTGGTTGTAGAAGATGCGCCCGAAGTGATCGCGATCGGGGAACACCTCGGCCTGCAGCGGCAGGAACGCACCGCCCGAGTCCACGAGGTACACACACGGCAGTCGGTTCTCGAGCGCCACTTCCTGAGCCCGCACGTGCTTCTTGACCGTGATCGGGTAGTACGTGCCGCCCTTCACGGTGGCGTCGTTGGCCACGATCATCACCTGGCGGCCCTGCACGCGCCCGATGCCCGTCACGATCCCGGCGCTCGGCGCCCCGTTGTCGTACAGCTCGTGCGCGGCGAGCGGCGACAGCTCGAGGAACGCGGTGCCCGGATCGAGCAGCCGCTCGATGCGCTCGCGCACGAACAGCTTGCCCCTCGCCGTGTGCTTGGCCACCAGTTCCGCGCCACCGCCCTGCTTCACCTGCGCGAGGTGCTGCGCGAGTTGCTCGGCGAGCGCACGATGATGCGCGGCGTTGGCCTGGAAGTCGGCGCTCTGCGGATCGAGGTGCGACTCGATGCGTTCCATCTGGATCCGATCTCCTCACGGGTGAGACACGGTGCAGCAGACTCTGAAGCGCCGCAGACTAGCAGCGGACTGGGACGAGTGGGATCGCGCCGGGAAGTGGCCCCCGAAAGTCGAAAGAAACCCAATGAATCCAACTGATGCCAGCAACCGTCGGGCGACAAGTCCACTGCAGCGAGGATTGATAACGCTCCGCCCCCTGCCCGACGCTGCCGCGCGAGCTTTCGACCCGAACGATTCGATCCCGCCCAAGCGCGCTCGTCGCGCAGGAGTACGACCCATGCGCTCCCGCTCGAGTGTCGCCCGCTCCGCCCTCGCCGCCGCATCGCTGCTCGCCCTGATGGCGCTGGCCTCCTGTGGCGGCTCGAGCACCGAGCAGACCGCGGAGAGCACGGCAGCCGCCGACAGTGCAGCGTCCGTCCCCGGGCCCGAGGACATGACCGGGCCGCCGCCGGTGTTCGCGCTCTCGAGCTTCGATCCGGCGCAGGGCAGCACGATCGCCGGGCAGTGGAAGGACCTGAGCGGCGCGCTGTCCCAGTTGCACGGGTTCCGCGCGATCCGGCTGTTCCTCACGATGGACTGGGAGAGCGAGCAGCAGGCGGTGGTGCTGGGCATGTGGGACTCGCCCGATGACGCGCACCATGCCACAGAGGTCGCGGCCAGCCGCGCCCCCGCACGCGGCTGGACCCACACGACGACTTATCGGACATGGGGCGTCGACGGCGACATGCGCGACTCGGTGTTCCGCTCGGTGGTGATCGTGGTGCCGATGCCCGCGAGCACCGACTCGGCGACGGCGGTGCAGCACTGGAACAGCGTGAACGGCTTCGTGAAGACGCAGCCCGGTTACATCGCCTCGGTGCTGGGCGGCCGTGTCGATGGCGACCCGGGCACGGGGGCGGTGGTGATGACGCGCTGGGCCACGCGAGATGCCGCACGGACAGTGCAGGCGAACCCGGAGTTCCAGCGGCTGCGCTCGAGTGAAGTCGCCTCGGGTAAGCCGACGGTGTATCTCGAGATCGGCGAGTAGCTCAGTCGTGCGACTCGTCCGGGGGCTCACAGCGCCTCTCATCGCGGCACTGCTCGCGGCAGGCTGCTCCGCGCGGCCGGCCCTGCTCGCACCCGCCACGCTCGATGCTGTCGCACAGCGCTACGTGGTGCTGCTGTTGCAGCTCGGGCGCGTGAGCCCCGACGACGTCGACTCCTACTACGGCCCCGACTCGCTCAAGGCCATGGCGATGGCCGACTCACTCGCGCCTGTAGCGATCGCGGCGACGGCCGACTCGCTGCGTGGCGTGCTCGGCGACGCGGTGCCCGAAGCCTGGGAGCCGCTGGTGCGCCTGCGGCACGGGTTCCTGCGCCGGCAACTCGCGGCGATGGCGACGCGCGCGCGCATGCTGAGTGGCGACTCGTTGTCGTTCGATGCCGAGGCGCTCGCGCTCTACGACATGGTCGTGACGCCGCGACCGGACTCGGTGTACGCCGCCGCGCTCGACCGCATCGATGCGCTGCTGCCGGGCGATGCGCCGCTGCACGCGCGGGTGCAGGCGTTCGAGAAGCGGCTGCACATCCCGGCGGCAAGGCTCGACACCGTGATGCGCGTGGCGATCGCCGAGGCGCGTCGGCGCACGCGCGAGCACATCGCGCTGCCCGACAGCGAGGCGTTCCGCATCGAGTACGTGAAGGACGTGCCGTGGAGTGCGTACAACTGGTATCAGGGCGGCTACCAGAGCTTGATCCAGGTGAACGCCTCGTTCCCGATCCACATGGATCGCGTGCTCGACCTGGCATGCCACGAGGGCTACCCCGGGCATCATGTCTACGGCGTGTTGCTCGAGAAGGAGCTGGTGCGCAAGCGCGGCTGGGTGGAGTTCACCGCGATGCCACTGCGCACGCCGATGGGCCCGATCGCGGAGGGCACGGCGGTGGTGGCGCTGGAGGTGGCATTCCCGCCGGCCGAGCGCGAGCGCTGGGAGCGCGACGTGCTGTTCCCGCTGGCGGGCCTCGACACGTCGCTCTACGCGCGGCACCGGGCGCTGCAGGCGGCGATGGACTCGCTCAGCGGCTGGAACATCGACAACGCGCGCGAGTACCTCGACGGCCGCCGTACACGTGAGCAAGCGCTCGCCTCCATCGTGCGCTACGGCCTGCGGCCGCCGGAGCAAGCCGATCGCAGCGTGCGCTTCTATGAGGTGTACCGCGCGTACACGGTCAACTACGGGCTCGGCAAGCAGCTCGCACTCGACTGGCTCTCATCGCAGGGCGGCACCGCCGACCAGCCCGCGCGACGCTGGGAGCTGTACTCGCGACTGCTCGGTGCGCCCAAGCTGCCGCACGACCTGCGCGCGGAGATCGCGGCGGCGGCGAAGCAGCACTGAGGCGAGGGGTCAGCGTGTGAGGACCACGCGCTGAATCTGCTGTTGCTCTCCAACTCGCAGCGTCATGAGATAGGCACCCGGCGCCGGGCGTCTTCCGGACTCATCCGATGGGGACCAGTCGAGCTGGTGCACACCGGCCTCTCGCGGCTCGTCGAGCAGCCGAGCGATCCGGCGACCAGCAACATCGTGAAGCTCGAGTCGCACGTGCGCTGCGGACGGCAGCGAGTAGCGGATAAGAGTCCGCTCGCCCACCGGCATCGGCGAGGGCCGGGACAGGAAGAGCCCGGCGGCGGCGCGAGCCGCGACGGTGACCGGTGCTGACTCGCGTCGCTCGGTACCTTCCCACCATGCGAGTCGATAGCGCTGCTCGGCCGCCGAGCCCCAGTCGCAATCTTCCGAGGTGACGATACCCCGCCCGTCAGGCCATGCGTAGCCGATGCGCTCGAACGACTCATCGCCCCGTGCGCGCTCGACTTCGAACCGGAGCCCGGCCGACTCGCTGGTGTGCCACGACACATGCGCGCAGCCATCCTCGAATCGACTCGCGATCGCGCTCGCCTGCGTGGCCGTGACGCTGCCTCCGAGCGAACCATCCGCGTTCACGTGCTGGGCGAAGATGGCTTGGTTGTCGTCGCCGAAGCGGTTGTCACGCCAGGCGACGAAGAGGCCGCCCGAGCCGTCGGGAAGGATGTGGGCCGCCTCTTTCCGGCTGTTCGCCGCCGCTACGGTGACGGCTTCGGGGCGCCACAATGGCATGCCGTTCGCGTCGACGTGCTGCACACGGATCACGGTCGGGCTGACCGCCGCTGCCCCACGGGTGGCGCTCAGCAGATAGTAGCCACCGCTTCCATCCGGCATGACCTCCCCGCCGGTACTCGTGTTGCCGCGACCCGCGATGCCGAGTTGGTCTTGTGGCCACATCCGAGTTCCCTCGGGGCTGAATCGCTGAAGCCAGATCGCGCCCGCCGTCGAGTTCTCGATGCCCGCAAATCGTTGATCATACCAAGCCGCGATCACATGAGCCGTCGAGTCTAGGGTCAACCCCAGCGAGATCTCGGCCAAGGTCGGTGATGCAAGAATCGGAACTCCAAGTGCTGGCCAGCCGAGCTGAACTGCACCCGAAGAGTCAATCCGACAGAGATACAGGTCGATCTGTGCGGAACTCGATGGCCGCGTGACGTAGGAGAAGTAGGCCCCACCCACGCCATCCTCGATCACATGCCCGATGCCTGATTCGGGATCATCGAGGATTCGTACGCCGTCGATTGGCAGGATCGGCGTGCCCGATGAGTCAAAGCGCTGAGTGAACAGCGCGCGCGCGTTGGTGACGCGGTTGTCCGCCCAGAAGACCTGCACGCCGTCGCCTCTCAGCATGAGGTGCGTCGGGGATTGTCCCCCCGGCGCCTCGCAGACGGGGACGTCAGCGGGCCATCGATGGATGCCGTTGGAGTCGACATGGGCGAGGTACAGATCTACTTGGCTGGGGAAGTTCTCCCGTGTTCCCCACGCCACGACGACACCGCCGCGGCCATCCGGTGCCGCCCGGACTGCGAATGAGGTGGACTGACGCTGACGCGACACGATGACGCCACTGGGTCCCCAGAGCCGCTGGCCGCCGCGGAATCGCTGGGCGCGGATCTTCGTCTCTGACGCGCCTGCGGAGTCCAGCCCACCGAACATCCAGAGCACGATCACGGATCCGTCAGCACCCTGAACCAGGATCTCGTCCTGCGCCGGACGTGAGTCGGTCTCGAGCAGCAGACCGGAGTCTGGCCATGAGGGGTCCGGAACTCCATCGAGGTCAAGCCCTCGGAGCCTCGAGACTCCGGGGCCTTCATCCCTCGTCTGCCAGAAATAGACCGAACCGCCGCCGACTCCCGATCCGATGCCCTGGAACTCGCCCACGTTCGACGGACTCACCTGAATCTGGGTCAGTGTATCGGACGGCCAGGCGTTGCTCTGGGTCGCGAGCAGTGCGAGGGCCAAGGAACTGAGCAGGACCTTGAGCGAGATGGTGCGCAGCAACATGGGGACTCCCTGCTTCACGCCAGCGACGCGACTTGCTTCCAGACGCCGCCGAATCGGATGAAGAGCTTGAGGGCGTTGCCGTCGATCACCAAGTCGCCATCGACCCAATCGCGCGCCGCGATCTCGGCCGGGGCCAGCGCGGGGACGTTGTTGACGAGCCGCCAACCGTGGGCCAGTCCACCCCACCAGTACATCAACGAGCCTACGTCGCCGGTCGCGCCCAGTTGCTCGGCCGTGAGCGCGCCGTTCACTTGATTCAGGCCCGAGTAGAGATCCTTGAAACCGTCTCGTTCGAACTTGGTGGA
>CADEFY010000214.1 GCA_902826705.1 uncultured bacterium | reverse complement strand
CACTGTCGACATCGAGGAAGGTGACGAAGATCGAGTCGCTGAGCGATTCATGAGCGACTTCGATGGGCCCGCCCGTGAAGACACCCTGCCAGTAGGTCGCGATCACCTCGCCGTTCTGACGCAGGACCAGACCGTCCGCCTCGGCATGCTCCAGTTCGCAGTGGAGTTCGATCGCCGGTGACGTGTACTCGGTGGTGACCCCGTCCTGCAGGCGGACGGTCAGCTCGGTGCTGCCTTCGGTGATGCCGGTGACGGTGAACGCGAATGCCCCTGCGGTCGCCAGCGTGTGGAACGAGGGGTCGGCGATCGTGTAGGCCGCGTTGCGCCCCGCGGGCTGGACCTCGTTCAGGTCGTCGTCGAGGAAGAACACGTCCAGGGTGGGGCTCGTCTCGCCCGGGGGCACGGCGACCTCACCGGTGGCGACCCCGTCGATGACCTCAGCGAGAACGGTCGAACCGTCCTTGATCCGCAGTCCGCGAGTCGCGGCGTGTGCGTCGGCGGTGATGAGAACGGGGAGGATCGCGAGCAGCGCGAGACGCATGCTCAGTCGAATCAGATGCTTCATGGGAGAGCCTCGGCAGTGAAGAGAAGTGGATGGCGCGCGGCGCGGGAGGCATGTCGATCGAACTGGGGACCCGTCGGATCACCGCCCATGACCCTGCGCACGCTCGGCCGGCGCGGCATGGCCTTGGGCCACGCACCGACTCGATCGCATGGAGGGAGTGCCCAGCACGCACGGAGATGCGCGCGCCGACCGCAGCGTGGCGATCAGGGGGCGGCGGGAGGACGGCTTGCCGTCAGGCCGCGGGAGGCGAGTGCTTCGGTGCGACGCGCCACGCCGCGAGGCGCGGGCTGCGCACGGCGAACGCCGGAGCGTTCGCTTCGGTCGACATCAGATCTGCGAGCGTCTCGAGGACGGGCACATCTGCGGACCGAAGAGCCTGGCTCCACAACTGGAGCGCGACGCAGTGGTGATCCCGATGCGGGGCGTGTGACGACCCCGGCGCGCTTCCAGTCGGATCGCTCGCGCCGGAAGCGTCAGCGCCCTCGGAGGCGTGGAGGCCTGCATCGCCGTCGATGCATTCCGCCGACCGCTCGGCCGCTTCGCCGTGATCCGGACACACCACATGCTGCGTCGTGGCCAGGTGCAGGAACGCACCCACCTGCCCCGGCAGCACGAGCAGTGCCGCGAGGACCAGAGACCAGCGCGAGCGCCGGGGCGTGTGACGTGAGCGTGTGGGCAGCATGCGGTTCCCGAAGGTGGAGGGCGGCGAACTCGGAAGAGGATGAGAGGGTCGTATCATGCCTGTCAAGCTCGAATGCCGCGAGATCACCCGCGCCCCAGCTCCGTCCCGAACGTCAGCCGGTGGCCCTCGGGGGTCTCGAGCGCGAACTCGCGCATGCCCCAGGGCTTCGTCATCGGTGGCGCCTTGGGCTTCGCGCCACGCGCGGTGATCTCGGCGTGGTAGGCGTCGACGTCGTCCACCGTGACGTACGCGAAGTACGAGTGGTCGCCGAGTTCGTGCGCGGGCCGCTCGTCGGCGCAGTGGCCCAGCATCACGCGGAACGCGCCCATGGACAGGAAGCTCCAGCCGTCGGACTCGTCGCCGAAGTCGCGCTGCATGCCGAGCACGTTCATGAAGTAGTCACTCGAGGCGCGCAGGTCGCGCACCGCGAGCACGAAGCGCGTGGCGACGACCCTCGTCATGGCCGGCCGCTCACCGGTGGTGCAGCTTGAGCGCGCCCCAGCTGGCGGCCCTCGTGCGCACCACCGCATCGCACGGCACGCAGCCGGTGAGCTGCAGCGTGTAGGGCGTGAACAGCGGCACCCCGCTCTGCAGCGCCCACGTGGCGATGGGTCCCGGCGCGCCGGCGCCATCGGGTGCGCGCTCGCCGCCGATCGGACCCGCGGCCCAGATCGCCTGCGAGGCGGCGTTGCGCGCCACCGCGCCCTCTGCGCTCACACCGAGCAGATAGCTGCCGGGCCCGGGCTTGAACGCGCCGGTCAGACGCGTGGCGCTGGCCACGCACCCGTCGTCGTGCGTGATGCCGAGGCCGCTCGTGCTGAACATCCACAAGTCGAGTCCCGCGGGCGAGGCGCAGAGCAGCGAAGCCATGAACTGCGAGGGATCGTTGATGCGCACGCAGAAGAGATCGCGGTCCGATGTGTCGTCGATCGTGCCGCTGATCGTGTTGAGCAGGCCGACGCCGATGGTGGTCTGGAAGCTGCCGGGCAGATCGCCGGCATCGCCCGACTCCACCCAGTCGACGGCCGCCGCTGGGCTGGAGAGGAGCGCGAGTGCGAGCAGGACTGCAGCGAGCGAGGCCCGCGCGGGAGTGGCAAGGTGCATGATGGGCTCCGACGGCAAGGGGGTCGCGTGCGCGCGGCCGGGGGACACCGGTGCTGCACGCCCCTTGATTCTAGAGGGGCGGGCGGCCGCTGCGCACCGGGATTCTCGGCCTCTTTGACCCCCCTTCGTGGCCTCTCTTACGTTGGCCCGGAACGCCCTTCCCCTTCCACCCAGGCACCGGGAGTCGCTTCCATGGCCGACCGCGTCCGCATCGCCAACGCTGGCGGGTACTGGGGCGACGACCTCGCCCAGTTCAAGCGCCAGATCGAACTCGGGCCCGTCGACTTCGTCACGCTCGACTTCCTCGCCGAGATCACGATGTCGATCATGCAGAAGCAGCGCGCCCGGGATCCCCGGGCCGGCTACGCCCGCGACTTCATCCCGCAGGTGGAGGAGTCGCTCGACCTGCTGCTCGAGCGCGGCGTGCGCGTGATCAGCAACCCGGGTGGCGTCAATCCGCTCGCCTGCCGCGAGGCGCTGCTCGCCATGGCCGAGAAGCGCGGCCGCACGCTCGAGGTGGCGGCGGTGGTGGGCGACGACCTGATGGACCGGCTCGACGAACTCACGACCCAGGGCGTGTCGCTCGACGACATGGACACCGGCGCGCCATTCGCCGCGGTGCGCGACCGCGTCGCCAGTGCCAACGCGTACTACGGCGCGTGGCCGGTGGTGGAGGCGCTGGGCAGCGGTGCACAGATCGTGGTCACGGGCCGCTGCACCGACACCGGCATCACGCTGGCGCCCATGATCCACGCGTTCGGCTGGGCGCCCGATGACTGGGACCGGCTCGCGCACGGCATCGTGGCGGGCCACATCATCGAGTGCGGTGCGCAGTCGACGGGCGGCAACTTCACCGACTGGCGCGAGATCCGCGATCTCCCCGGCATCGGCTACCCGATCGTCGAGGTCTCTCCCGACGGCTCGTTCGTGGTCACGAAGCACGCCGGCACCGGCGGCGCGGTGACCGTGCGCACGGTGAAGGAGCAACTGCTCTACGAGATGGGCGATCCACGCAGCTACATCACGCCCGATGTGATCGCCGACTTCGCCACGATCCGTCTGGAGCAGGCCGGCCGCGACCGGGTGCGCGTATGGGGCGTGAAGGGCCGCCCGGCGCCGCCGTCGCTCAAGGTGAGCGCGGCGCACACCGACGGCTTCAAGGCCAGTGGCACGCTGATCCTGTCGGGCCCCGCCGCGGCCGAGAAGGCGCGCGCGTTCGCACAGCTCTTCTGGAAGCGGCTCGGGCTGTCGTTCGAGGCCACTCACACCGAACTGATCGGGCACTCGGCCTGTTGGGGTCCGTTGGCCGGCGATGTCGACGTGCCCGAGGTGCTGCTGCGCCTGTCGGTGCGCGACCACGACCGCGCCAAGCTCGAGGCCTTCTCCAAGATGGTGCCCGCCGTGATCCTGTCGGGGCCGCCCGGGGTGGCGGTCACCGGAGGCCGGCCGCAGGCGCAGGAGGTGATGGCCTACTGGCCGGCGCTGGTGCCGCGGGACCTCGTGAAGCCGCGCCTGATCACGCGCGAGGGAGAGACACCACTCGAGTGGCCCACGCCGCTGCTGCCGCCGCAGAAGCCGGTGGCGCTGCCCAAGCCCACCTGGCCCAAGGTCAAGCGCGGCGGCGGCAGCGTGAGCGTGCGGTTGTCCGAACTGGCGCACGGCCGCAGCGGGGACAAGGGCGACACGGCCAACGTCGGCGTGATCGCGCGCTGTCCCGAGGTGTACCCCTGGCTCGTGCAGACGCTCACCGCCAAGCGGGTGAAGGCGCGCTTCAAGGGCCTCTGCCTCGGCAAGGTGGAGCGGCACGAGGTGCCCAACCTCACGGCGCTCAACTTCCTGCTGCACGAGTCGCTGGGCGGCGGCGGAACGGTGAGCCTGCGGATCGACGCGCAGGGCAAGACCTACTCGCACGCGCTGCTCGCCATGGAGGTGCGCGTGCCGCGCGCGCTGCTCGCCGCGGCGCGGGCCGCGGACCGGGCGGCTCGGGTCCCGGGGCGCGGCGCCAGATCCACGGCGAAGCCGCGGGGCAGGCGCCCGGCCGGCCTCGCGAGCGGGCCGAAGCGCCGTCGTCGCTGACCTCGTCCGCCACGCCCCATGCCGAGCCGACCGCCGCCCAGCCCGCAACCGGCTGGGCGGTATCGCTTTACCGGACTTCCCCACGATCTTCGCAGCACACGCTGCAACCTCCGGATCCAGCACTTCGTACTGGAGTCCGATGCTTTCAATGTGATATCACTTCAATACCACCCCAACGGAGGAGACTCCCCATGATCCGTGAGAAGCAGGCGTCCTCGGCCAACGGGCTGTTCATGCTCGTGGTGCTGTTCGCGATCCTCGCCGCCTCGGTCTACGCCATCATCCTCGGGGCCCGCATGGACGCGGCCGGGCTCGTGATCGGCGGGATCGTCGGCATCCTCCTGTCGACGATGGGCATGAACGGGTTGTTCATCGTGGAGCCCAACGCCTCGCAGGTGCTGATCCTGCTCGGCGACTACATCGGCAGCGAGCGGCGCAGCGGCTTCTGGTGGACGAACCCGTTCGCCTCGAAGAAGAAGGTGTCGCTGCGCGTGCGCAACTTCGAGAGCAACAAGCTCAAGGTCAACGATCACGACGGCAACCCGATCGAGATCGGCGCCGTGGTGGTGTGGAAGGTCGTCGACTCCGCCGAGGCGACGTTCGAGGTGGACAACTACGACCACTTCGTCCATGTGCAGAGCGAGGCGGCGCTGCGCGCCCTGGCCACGTCGCACCCGTACGATGCGCACAACGACGGGCAGATGTCGCTGCGTGGCAACACCAACGAGGTCGCCGAGGACCTCAAGAAGGAGATCCAGGGCCGGCTGCAGAAGGCCGGCGTCGAGGTGATCGAAGCGCGCATCAGCCATCTGGCCTACGCCGCCGAGATCGCCAGCGCGATGCTGCGCCGGCAGCAGGCCAGCGCCGTGATCTCGGCCCGCGCCAAGATCGTCGAGGGCGCGGTGAGCATGGTGCAGATGGCGCTCGACGAGCTGAGCAAGCGCGACGTCGTGCACCTGGACGAGGAACGCAAGGCCGCCATGGTCAGCAACCTGCTCGTGGTGCTGTGCAGCGAGCACGAGACGCAGCCCATCGTGAACACGGGCACGCTGTATCAGTGATGTGCGCACCCGTCGCGCATCGGTCCGGCTGCAGGGTGGCCCCGCCACCCTGCGGCCGTGTGCCCCCCGCCGCGCACGGGCAGCCAGGGTGGCGCCATGGCTGAGCGCAAGCCGTTCCTGCTGCGCATGGACCCCGCGGTCCTCGCCGCCCTGCAGCGCTGGGCGGGCGACGACCTGCGCAGCCTGAACGGTCAGATCGAGTTCGTGCTGCGCCGCGCGCTCATCGACGCGGGCCGCCTCAACCCCCTGTCGCCGCCGCCGAGC
>CADEFY010000213.1 GCA_902826705.1 uncultured bacterium | reverse complement strand
GGTGGGCCGTGGCGATGATCGCGACGTCGAACTGTCGCAGGCGCGCGGCGGTCAGCGGCACCGACTTCATGCGCGCACCGGCGAACTCGAGCGAGGGGACGAAGGGATCGTGGTACTCGATGCGGGCCCCGCGCTCGCGCAGCTTCTCCATGATGTCGAGCGACGGGCTCTCGCGCACATCGTCGATGTCCGACTTGTACGCCACGCCCAGCACGAGCGCACGCGAGCCGCGCACGGCCTTGCCCTGCCGGTTGAGGGCCTCGGCCACGAGGTCGACGACATGCTCGGGCATCTGACCGTTGATGTAGCCGGCCAGCTCGATGAAGCGCGCCTCGAAGCCGCTCGCGCGCGCCTTCCACGACAGGTAGAACGGGTCGATCGGGATGCAGTGCCCGCCCAGGCCGGGCCCCGGATAGAACGGCATGAACCCGAACGGCTTGGTGCCCGCCGCCGAGATCACCTCCCAGACATCGATGCCGAGCCGCGAGCACATGAGGGCGAGCTCGTTGACGAGCCCGATGTTGACGCTGCGGAACGTGTTCTCGAGCAGCTTCACCATCTCGGCGACCTGGGTCGACGACACCGGCACCACGTTCTCGAGCCGCTGGCGGTAGAGCTGCACCGCCACCTCGGTGCACGCCGGCGTGACGCCGCCGACCACCTTGGGGATGTTGCGCGTGTTGAAGTCGGGATTGCCCGGATCGACACGCTCGGGCGAGAAGGCGAGGAAGAAGTCCCGTCCCACCCGCAGCCCCGTCTCGGACAGCATGGGCAGCACCAGTTCGTCGGTGGTGCCGGGGTAGGTCGTGCTCTCGAGGATCACGAGCTGTCCCTTGTGCAGGTGGCGCGCCACCTGCTGCGCGGCCGACACGATGTAGGACACATCGGGGTCGCGCTGCTTGCTGAGCGGCGTGGGCACGCAGATGTTGACTGTGTCGCAGCGCTTCAGCACGCTGAAGTCGGTGGTCGCATGCAGCCGTCCCTTGCGCACGAGGTCGCGGACGGCCGCCGTGGGGACATCCTGGATGTAGGAGCGGCCCTGGCTGAGCTGCTTGACGCGGGCCGCGTCGATGTCGATGCCATGCACCTCGAATCCGGCCTCGGCGAGCTCGACGGCGAGGGGCAGGCCGACGTAGCCCAGACCGATCACGGCGAGTCGGGCGGTGCGCCGGTCGAGGCGCTGCGACAGGACCTGGGCGGACGAGCGGGCGGCGGCGCGGCGGGCCGGACGGCGGGCGACCGCGCGGGACTTCGATCGGGGGGTGCGCTTCATAGGCGCGGGACGCTACAAGCGCGTTCCACGAGCGTCAAACCCCAGAACGTCCGGGACTTCGGCACGCGCCGCCGGCCGCCGCGCGGCCGCCGCGCGGCCACCACGATCGGCCTCTTGACGCTCGGCCGAAGGAGCGGGAGCATCATGGACATCGAGGCTTCCTGTCTTCGCCGTGCACCCGTGACGTCCCCCTTCCCGAGCGCGAGACGGACGTGCCCTCGTCGCCGGGTCGGACCGGTGTCACGACACGCGAGGTACGGGGCCTCGTTCTCTTGTCGGTCCGCGCACCGCAGCGCTACCTTGGCCGTCCTGTGACTGCTCGGACGCCGCACCCCCTGCTCGTGCGCTACCAGTTCGCGGGCGCCACGTACGCGGGGCTCATCGAAGGGCCGCACTACCGCCGACTCACCGCGCTGCCCTGGGCGGGGGGCGAGCCCACGGCGACGCTCGATGATGCGGCGCAGGCGGTGCTGCTCGCGCCCTGCGAGCCCAGCAAGATCGTGTGCGTGGGACTCAACTACATCGAGCACGTGCGCGAGAGCCTCACCGCCGGCGTGGACGCCAAGGAGCCGCCGCCGCACCCGCTGCTGTTCCTCAAGCCGCCCAGTGCCGTGCTCGCGCCCGGTGGCACGGTGCGCTACCCGCCGGGCGTGCAGCGCGTGGACCCCGAGGGCGAGATGGCGCTGGTGATCGGGCGGCGCGCGAGCCACGTGAGCGAGGCGCAGGCGCTCGCGCATGTGGCCGGGGTCACCGCGTTCGATGACGTCAGCGCCCGCGACTGGCAGAAGTCCGACGGCCAGTGGACGCGCGCCAAGGGCTCCGACACGTTCGCACCGTTCGGCCCGGCGATCGCCCTCGGGCTCGACCCGCGCGACCTTGCACTCGAGCTGCGCGTCAACGGCCGGGTGCGGCAGAAGGCGCGCACCTCGGCCATGCACTTCGGCCCGGCGTTCCTCGTGGCGTGGATCTCGCGCCACCTCACCCTCGAGCCCGGCGACGTGATCGCCACCGGCACTCCCGCGGGCATCGCGCCCGTCGAGCCGGGCGACACGGTGGAGGTGGAGCTGGAGGGGGTCGGTGTGCTGCGTCACTCGATCGGTCCGCGGGCTGACGCATGAACGACCTGCTCATCACGGGTGCCCGCGTCTGGGACGGTTCGGTGCTGCGCGACACGGATGCCGTGTGGATCGCGGACGGGCGCGTCCGCGCGACCGGCCGGGCCGCCGCGCTGGCGGCGCTCGCCCCCGGTGCGCCGCGCTGGGACGCCGCGGGCGCCACGCTCACGCCGGCGCTCTGCGACGCGCATGTGCACCTGGCGCCGTGGGCGCGAGCGCTCGTGCAGCTCGACCTGCGCGGCGCGCGCACGCGCGCCGAGGCACTCGATCGGGTGCGCGAAGCCGCGCTCGCGCAGCCCACGGGCACGATGATCGGACGCGGATGGGACGAGTCGCACTGGGAGGCGCCGCCTGACCGCCACGCGCTCGATGCGGTCAGTGGCGGCCGTGCGGTGCTGCTCCACCGCCACGACTTCCATGCGTTGTGGGTCAGCACGGCGGCGCTGCGCGCCGCGGGCATCTCGCGCGAGACGCCCGACCCGGCGGGAGGGCGGCACGAGCGAGACGCCGATGGCGAGCCGCTCGGGGTGTCGCGCGAGCACGCGGTGCGGGCGTTCCATGCGCTCGAGGCCGAGGCGGAGCCGCCGCTCGACGATGCGCTCGCCGAGGCGGCTGTCGCGGCGCTGCATGCGCGCGGCATCACAGCGGTGCACGACTTCCAGCGGAGCGCCGCCGAGATGCGCTGGTCGCAGCGCCTGGCGCAGCGCGGCCGGCTGCGCGTGGTGCAGCACTTCGGCGTCGAGCAGCTCGCGGGGCTGGAGTCGGCGGGCGTGACGAGCGGGATCGGCGATGCCTGGTTCCGGATCGGCGCGCTCAAGCTGTTCGCCGATGGCACGCTGGGCTCGCGCACGGCCGCGATGCTGGCGCCCTATGACGACGGGGCGGGCGCGGGACTCGACCTGCTGCCGCCCGCCGAGCTGACCGCGCTCGTCGCGCGCGCGTTCGCAGCTCGCCTGTCGGTGACCGTGCACGCGATCGGCGATCGCGCCGTGCGGCGCACGCTCGATGCGATCGAGGCGGCCGGCGAGGCAGCGCGCGCGGCGCTCGCGCTGCCGCCGCGCATCGAGCACGCGCAGCTCGTGGATCCCGCGGACCTCGATCGCTTCGCGCCTCTCGGTGTGGTGGCCTCGATGCAGCCGCAGCATGCCGTCACCGACTGGGAGGCGGCGACGCGGGCGTGGGGGGCGCGCGTGTCGGGCAGCTACCCCTGGCAGGCGCTGCTCGCGCGCGGCGTGCCGCTCGCGTTCGGCTCCGACGCCCCGGTCGAGCCGCCCGATCCCTGGCTCGGCCTGCACGCCTGTGTCACCCGACAGCGGCCCGACGGCACGCCGCCGGGCGGCTTCGTGCCCGAACAGCGGGTCTCGCTCGATGCCGCCCTGGTGGCGTACACGCGCGGCAGCGCCCGTGCCGGCGGCGGGAGCGAGGCGCAGGGCACTCTGGCGCCGGGCGCGGTGGGCGATGTGGTGGTCTGGGATCGCGACCTGCATGGCGCGTCGCCTGACGACCTCCTGACCGCCCGTCCCGCCTGCACTGTGCTGTCGGGCCGAATCGTGTATCAATCCTCCGGGAGTGGGTCACGCGCCGGTGAGCGGGCCCGCACGGGAGCCGCACCATGACCTCGACCTACGCCGATACCGTCGACGCCGACCTGGTCCGTCTCGCCCAGGGCGGCACGACCGCGGCCTTCGACGAGCTCGTGCGGCGCTATCAGGACCGGGTGTTCCGGCTCTGCTTCAAGATCCTGCGCAACGAGGACGACGCCGCCGAGGCGATGCAGGACGCGTTCTTCCAGGCGTACCGCGGCATCGCGCGCTTCAAGGCCGAGTCCACGTTCTCCACCTGGCTCTACCGGGTGGCCACCAACGCCGCGCTCATGAAGTACCGCCGGCGACGCGACGGGCATGTCTCGTTCGAGCAGTCGCAGGGCGCCAACCCCGACGCCGAGCCCATGGCGATCCCGGACTGGACCAAGCAGCCGCTCGAGGACCTGCTCGATTCCGAGACGCGCGAGATCCTCTCGCACGAGGTCGAGAAGCTGCCCGAGAACGAGCGCACGGTGTTCGTGTTGCGCGACATCATGGAGCAGAGCAACGACCAGGTGGCCACCGAGCTGGGACTGACCGTGGCCGCGGTCAAGTCGCGTCTGCACCGCGCGCGCGTGCATCTGCGCGACCGCATGAACCGCTACTTCAAGGACAAGCTGTCCCGCAAGGACGTCGGGCGCTGATCGTTCAGCCTCGCCGGCCCAGAACGCCCAGGATCGTCACGGCCAGCGCGACGCGGTAGGCGAAGAACACGCCGAAGCCCGCGTGCCGCAGCATCCGGAGCAGGAGCTTGATGGCGAGCAGCCCCGAGAGCGCCGCACTCGCGACCGCCAGCGCCAGCGTGCCCATGGGCAGCGAGGGCGGCAGGTCGGGCAGCTTGAGCAGGAGCGCGCCGAACGTGATCGGAGTGGCGAGCAGGAACGAGAAGCGCGCCGCCGACACCCGTGACAGCCCGGCGACCCGTCCAGCGGTCATGGTCACGCCCGAGCGCGACACGCCCGGCACCAGCGCGAGCGCCTGTGCCGCACCCATGAGCATCGCCTCGCCCCAGCCCGGGCGCGACACGTCGCGACCGCGCGGCAGGAAGCGGTCGGCCGCCCAGAGCAGCGCGCCGAACAGCGCGAGCATGGCCGCCTGCAGGGCGAGCGAGCGCAGGTGCGTCTCGGCGATGTCGTCGAGCAGCACGCCGACGATCGCCGCCGGCACCGAGGCCACGGCGAGCCGCAGCCACAGTCCGTGCGCGTCGCGGCGCACGCCGGGATCGCTCGCGAACGCATCGCGCACGAGGGCGGCCCAGTCGGACCAGAACGCGATGATCAGCGCGATCAGCGTGCCGCCGTGCAGCGCGACATCGAATGCGAGCCCCTCGTACTTCCAACCGAGCAGTTCGGGCACCACGAACAGGTGGGCGCTGCTCGAGACCGGCAGCAGTTCGGTGAGGCCCTGCACGATGCCGAGGACGACGGCCTGGAGCGGCTGGAGCGTGTCGGCGTTGGCGAGCATGGGCGGGCACGCTAGCACGCGCTCCGATGCGCGGGTAGCGGCGGGTGGCCGATGAGCGGCGATCCGCGATCCGCTGCGCCGCGCGATGCGACGCGCGACGTGGCACGCCATGCAGGTGTGGTGAGCGCTGCGACCATGCTGTCACGCATCCTGGGACTGGCGCGGGACCAGATCATGGCCACCTTGTTCGGAGCGGGGACCGCGACCGACGCGTTCAACGTGGCGTTCCGCATCCCCAATCTGCTGCGCGACCTGTTCGCCGAGGGAGCGATGAGCGCGGCGTTCGTTCCCACGTTCACCGCCTGGCGCAAGCGGCTCGGCGACGCGGCAGCCTGGGCGCTGGGGCGGCAGATGATGGCCTGGCTCGCCGCGGTGGTGGGGGCGGTCGTCGTGGG
>CADEFY010000212.1 GCA_902826705.1 uncultured bacterium | reverse complement strand
AGCGGGTGTGGAGGCACCTGGACAGCTGCCATTTCCTCACCTACGTGCATGCCAGGGTGCCACGAGTGAGTTGTCGGAAGGACGGCGTTCGCCTGGTAAAGGTGCCGTGGGCAGAGCCGGGTTCGCGGTTCACGCTGATGTTCGAGGTGAGCAGCGCCGAGTTTTTTGAGGGCGCGACCCGCCGGGAGAGTCAAGAAAACTGGTGGAACGAAGAGCGCCCCCTTCAAGTAGCGTGAAACTTTATCACGCGCTCGAAGAGGGCGAGGTCTCTGGGTAGGGAGAGGAGACCTGAGACTCGCGTGCTGCCGGACCTGCTGAGTGATGTCAAGTTTTACGCGATGCTGGCGAGGTTCGACCTGGACTTGCCGAGGCGGTGCAGCGCAGGGGGTGTGTGAAGTGTGGAGGGGCGCTGCACCGCGGGACGTTTCCACGAAAGCCGCGAGATTTTCCGCCGGGGATCGACGCCGAATGCAACGCCGGTGAGCCCGGCCCGGATCGGCGGCTGAGCTTTTGCTGTGCACGGGAGGGGTGCCGCAAGCGGCACACGCCGGCGTCGGTGCGTTTCCTCGGGCGGCGGGTCTACGTGGGCGTCATCGTCGTGCTGATCATGGCGATCGGGCTGTGCCTGCCGGGTGATCGTGGTCATCCTCGGGCGCCGGCGGCCTTGGTGTCGCGGCGGACGCTCGGGCGCTGGCGCCGATGGTGGCGGGAGGACTTCCCGGCGAGCGTGCTGTGGCGGGCGGCACAAGGCCGGCTGATGCCGCCGGTCGACGCGTCGGCGCTGCCGGCGAGCCTGCTGCCGAGATTCGGTGAAACGCTTCAGGAGCAGGTCCTGGGGGTGCTGCGGCTGCTCTTGCCGCTGTCGGGGATGGTCCCGCCCGACACGTCATGAGCGGGCACGGCGATGGCCCCCGTCTCCCCGCAGAGCATGCCCATGGAGGTGATGGTCCGGATCGTCGTAGAGAGCGACTTCGATCCTGACGAACAAAACCTGACCCAAAGGACATCATGACAAATCACGACGACGAACGCTCGATTCACGAGCGCTGGGCCGTCTTGCGCTTTTCGATCGTCGCGCAGCTGCTGGCGGCGCCACCCCCGACCGGAGCGCTGCAGGAGGAGCTGCGCGCGCTGTCGCAGCGGCAATGGAAGCACCCGCGGACCCTGGAGATGGTGTCCTTCGGGACGTCGACGATCGAGCGCTGGTATTACCGGGCCCGGCGGGAGCGCGACCCGGTGGGCGTGCTGCGGCGAAAGGTCCGCAGCGACAAGGGGCTGCAGAACATGCCCGAGGCGCTCCAGGAGGCCCTCGGCGAGCAGCACAAGGATCACCCGACGTGGACGTACAAGCTGCACCACGACAACCTCGTCGCGCTGGCGCTGGAGAAGCAGCTCGGCGCGGTGCCCTCGTACACGACGGTGCTGCGGTATATGCAGAGGAGCGGCCTTGTGCGGCAGCGCAGGCGCGGCGCCGAGGACTCGCACGCGGAGCGGCGGGCCGCCTCGCACGAGCGGCGCAGCTACGAGGTCGAATATGTGCACGGGCTGTGGCACCTCGACTTTCATGAGTGCTCCCTGACCGTGGTGACGCCGCGCGGCGAGCTGGTGCGGCCGCAGTGCTTCGCCGTGCTCGACGACCGCTCGCGGCTCGCGTGCCACGTGCAGTGGTACTGGCATGAGGATACCGAGTCGCTGTGCCACGGCCTGACGCAGGCGATCATGAAGCGCGGCCTGCCGCGGCGGCAGATGAGCGACAACGGCGCGGCGATGAAGGCCGAGGAGACCCGCAGCGGCCTCGCGCGGCTCGGCGTCCTGCACGAGCTGACGCTCGAACACAGCCCGGAGCAGAACGGCAAGCAGGAGAAATTCTGGGAGGCGCTCGAGGGCCGCCTGGTCGCCATGGTCGAGGGCGTCCCGGACCTCACGCTCGAGCTGCTCAACGAGGCGACGCAGGCGTGGGTCGAATGCGAGTACAACCGAAAGATCCACAGCGAGACGGGCGAGGCCCCGCTGCAGCGATTCTTGAACGGACCCACGGTCGGGCGCCCGAGCCCGGAGCTGGAGGCGCTGCAGCGGGCCTTTCGCGTGCAGCGGACGCGGACCCAGCGGCGCAGCGACGGCACGATCAGCCTGGGCGGCGTGCGCTTCGAGGTGCCGTCCCGCTTCCGCACGCTGCCGGAGCTCCACGTCCGCTACGCGCGCTGGGACCTGAGCCGCGTGACGCTGATCGACCGCGATACGGGCGTCGACGTGTGCCCGCTGTACCCGCTCGATCGCCAGAAGAACGCCGACGGCCGCCGCGCCGTGCTGCGGCCGGTGACGACCGATGAGCCGCCGCCGCCGTCGGGCGTCGCGCCGCTGCTCAAGAAGCTGATGGCCGACTACGCGGCGAGCGGCCTGCCGCCCGCATACATGCCGCTGCCTGAACGTGACGACGACATTCCTCCGATCTCAGACCCCTCCACCGACAAGGACGAACCATGACCTCCAAGCTGCGCGACCTCTACGGCCTCAAATTCAACCCCTTCTCCCAGGACGTCCCGATCGAGGCGATCCTCACCACCACGCGGATCTCCGACTTCCTCTGGCGGATCGAGCACGGCCTGTGCGCCGAGGGCGGCTTTGCGATGATCACCGGCGGGCCCGGCCTCGGCAAGAGCGTGACGGGGCGGCTGACCGCACGCCACCTCGAGGGCATGCGCGACGTCGTCGTCGCGTCGCTGCAGCACCCGCAGTCGAACATCGCCGACTTCTACCGCGAGGTCGGCGAGCTCTTCAGCGTGCCCTTGCGGCCGCACAACCGCTGGGCCGGCTTCAAGGAGCTGCGCGCCCGCTTCTGCGCGCACATCGAGGCGTCGACGATGCGCCCGATCCTGATCGTCGACGAGGCCCAGGAGATGAACCACATCGTGCTCAGCGAGCTGCGCCTGCTGTCCAGCACCCGCTTCGACTCGCGGTCGATCCTCGGCGTCCTGCTCGTCGGCGACGAGCGTCTGCCTGACAAGCTGCGCCGCGAGGAGCTCGTCCCCCTCGGCAGCCGCCTGCGCACGCGTCTGGTCCTGCAGCCGCACACGCCGGCCGAGCTCGCCGAGTGCCTGACCCACCGCCTGCGCGCCGCCGGCAACACGTCGCTGATGACCCAGGGCCTCTGCCACACATTATGCGAGCACGCGCTCGGCAACCCGCGGGTCCTCCTCAACACCGCCGGCGAGCTGCTCCACGCGGCGGCGCAGAAGGACCTCGCCCAGCTCGACGAGAAGCTCTACCTCGAGGTCTGCGGGCAGACGATCGAATCGTCGGTCCCGAAGCGGGCCGCCGCCGGGAGGCGCAAGTGAGCCGCCTCGACGTCCGCCGCGCCTGCGAGCTCGAAGCGCAGAGCGCCGCGCGCCGCTGGCTCATCGAGGGGCTGTGGGCCGAGTCCGCGGTCGGCATCGTCGGCGGCGAGCCGAAGTGCTGCAAGTCCTTCCTCGGCCTGTGCATGGCCGTCAGCGTCGCCGCCGGCGTGCCCTGCCTCGGGCGCTTTCCGGTCGCCACCCGCGGTCCCGTGCTGCTCTTCGCCGCCGAGGACGCGCCCCACATCGTCCGCGAGCGCCTGCAGGGCATCTGCGCGTCCGCACGGGTCAACTGGGACAGCCTCGATATCCACGTCATCGTCGACCCCGTCGTCCGTCTCGACGTGCCGGACGACCGCACCGCCCTGCTCGCCGAGGTCGAACGGCTGCGCCCGCGGCTCGTCGTCCTCGACCCATTCGTGCGCCTCCACCGCATCGACGAGAACGCCGCCGCCGAGGTCGCGCCGCTGCTCGCCTACCTGCGCGTCCTGCAGCGCAGCTTCGGCTGCGCCGTCGCGCTCGTGCACCACGCACGCAAGGGCGGCCATGCCCGCGCCGGCCAGGCGCTTCGCGGCTCCTCGGAGCTGCACGCCTGGGGCGACAGCAACCTGTACCTGCGCCGCGACGGCGAGCGGCTGCTCTTGTCGATCGAGCACCGCGCCGCCGCGTCGTCGTCGGGCCTCGAGCTCGCGCTCGCCGAGCGCACCGGCGGCCTCACGCTGCACGTCCGCGACGACGCCGGCCCGGCGGCGGCCGAGAGTCCGCGCTCGCCCGCAGAGCGCATCCTGGACGCTCTCTCCGACGCCTCCACCCCCCTGACCCGTCGCGAGCTGCGCGAGACCTGCCGCCTGCGCAACGCCACCTTCGTCGACACCCTCGCCGCGCTGCAGGCCGACGGCCGCATCCGCGTCGCGGCCGGTCACGTCCAACTCGCCCTCGTCTGACCGATTCCCGATTCCCGTTCCCGCCACCCTTAAGGGCCCGCGGGAACGGGAACCGGGAACACGCCCACACGCCCGTGTAGATCTGCAGCATCACGAGACGCGACGATGCGAGCTACGAAGAGGATCACGCCGGCGAGGCCTCGGCGAGCCAGCAGCACTTCTTGTATTTCTTGCCCGACCCGCACGGGCATGGTGCATTTCGAGCGACGCTCGGCGTGCTTCGCCGCTGCTCCCACTCGAGGTAATCGCGTCCGAACTCCCGCATGACGTCGGTGCGGGACTTCAGGCGCAGGGCGAATCGCGGGTAGCGCCGGACGTACGCGGACCACAACTCACGCAGCAGCTCGGGGTCGCCCTTTTCGGCCAGGGCGTGGCCGGCGGGGAACACCCGCATTGCCGCGAGCTTGTTTCCCTTCCAGGGCACGAACTCCACGAGGACCTCCCGACACTCGCAAGTCGGGTCCGGGCAGTGGTGGTCGATCACCGTGTACCCGCGCTTCTCGTCCAGGACGATAGTCTCGACGCGCACCGGCACGAAGATGTCTTCGAACGGGACCAGCTCGCCGCTTCGCCAACGCGGGCAGGTCGCGAGCGCCCGGCGCACACCCTCGGGGACTCGCCGGCCTTTGCCGCGAAACCAGATCCGGCCGAGCTCGTCGAGCACGACGCCCGGCAGACCCGTGGCGAGCTCGTCGAACAGCGGATGCGCGGGCCGCCCCCCGCCCGACAGAGCGCCGAGCTCACCGCTATCGATGTCGACCAGGGCGCAGGGGGCCGAGGGGCCGAGGGCCTCGCCGAGGGCCTCGTATCCGCCTGCCACGGCCCATGTCTCGAGCACGTGCTTTCCGAGGTCGGCGATCGCCGAGGCTCCCTCCGTCGTGACCGCGACGACGGCCTCCCGGCAGGTGCATTCGGGCTCCGTGCAGGTCTTGGCCCAGAGCCACAGACTGGGGCGCCCGGAGCGCTCGATCTCCATGACGTCGAGGATTTCCATCGATCTGGTGGACTCACCGGTGAGCATGCTCTCTCCTTGGCAGGCGACGGTCTGGTCCGCTCCTTGGACCATCGCCAGGATCACCTGTCAAGCCTCCGCCCGCGAGACCGCGGAGCTCGATCCGCATCATGCGACCCACAGCTTGCAAACCGCGACGCGGCCGTAGAAATCAGGGAGCGCGGGTCCAGACCGACGCAGGGTGTCCGACCTCGTCCATCAGTTTACGTGGCTGCGAGGCCATCAAGCATCGCGGCGGTGCTCACCTGGATCACGGTATAAGGGTCTCGGGCCGGGGCGAGGGGTTGCGTACACAGCTCGTGACCGCGTCCAAAACACGCATATACGGCTGCATGAGGGCTTTTCGCTATGCGATGGCGACTTGCCGAAAACTGGGGCTTTTGGTATCGGATGGCACGCTCGACGTCTTTCCATTCGACGCCTTCCACGATCCGGCGAGCTCCTTCGCCAGGAACGTCGTGGCCGTCTTCGGGAAAGTACAGTCAGATCGACCAGGGAACGTTGATTCGTCCCCGTCAACGGCGTCCGAGACGACTCCGCACGCTCCCGAAGCGTCCCCGGTCCCACCCGAAGTTACCCCTCAA
>CADEFY010000211.1 GCA_902826705.1 uncultured bacterium | reverse complement strand
ACACTGGCGGCGAGCGCCAGCGGCGTGACGGCCTGCAGCCGCGCGATCACGTCACTCCAACTGCGCGCCTGATGCGCCATCTCGGCGCTGGAGAGCGGCGGTCCGATGGCCTGGTTCTCGAGCGCGCCCAGGTTGACGAGCACCGTGTCGCCCGTCTCGGGATCGGCGAACACGCGGCCCGCGCGGCCGTCCCAGAAGAGCAGCGGCGCGTACGCGGCGTTGATGTGCGAAGGCGAGAAGCGCGGCGTCACCTGCTCGGACATGCCGAAGAACGCGGCGTGCTCGTAGTCGCCGCTCGCGCTGGCGAGCGGGACTCCAGGGGAACCCACGACGTCATCCGCGGTGCCGCCGATGCCGTCCAGCCCCGGGTTCACTGCGCGCGCACTGCCGCGCACGGCGCGCGGGTCCGAGCCGCCGCTCGCACCCTGGTGGCAGCTGCCGCACGCCACGGTGCGCGTGCTGGAGAGCTGCTCGTCCCAGAAGAGCGCCATGCCGAGCAGCGTCTTGGCCGGGGTGACCGGGTTGCCCGCGGGCACCGGCGGCGGCGGCAGCGGCGGCGGCGGCGGCGGGCCGCCCTGTGCGAGGGCGAGCGAGAAGGGCAGGGCGATGATCAGCAGTCGCGCGTGGCGGAGGCTGGCGCCAGAGGTCATGTCCGGGGTCTCTCTCTCATGGGTCCGCGTCCAGAGCCGATGCCGGCGGTCGTCGGCAGCGTCGAACGAGGGACGCTCGTGCTGGCCTGACGGTTCCCTGTCCCGGCCGTGACCGGGGCATTGCAAGTTGGATTCCACTTCACACGCGGCGTGGGTGCGTTCTGCAAGTCGTTGTCGTGCAAGGTGCTCGGCATCCGTCCAGCGACGGGCCCGAAGCCGGTGCGTCGCGGGGTGCCCCCACGGGGACGCCCACGGGCCCCCGACGTGTCCTCCGTGGGGCGGTGACACAGCGGCGCCCGCCCCTCGCGACGAGGAACGGGCGCACGATGATGACCGAGCCCATGGCCCGGCGGCAAGGGGGACCTACGAGGAGACGGTGAGTCCGCGCGGGCCGACGTACTCCGACTGCGGCCGGATCAGGTGGTCCTCGGCGTGCTGCTCGATGACGTGCGCGCACCAGCCGGCTGCGCGGCCGCACGCGAACAGCGAGACGAACGTGGCCGGCTGCAGCCCCAGCGACTGGAGCACCAGCGCCGTGTAGAACTCGACGTTGGTCTTGAGGTTGCGGCCCGGCTTCACCTCATCGAGCACACGCAGCACGGTCTTCTCGACCTCCCGCGCGAGCTCGAAGAGCTTGCGGTCATGCAGCACGGCGCCGCTCATCTCCTCCGCCACCTTGGAGAGTACCTCGGCACGCGGGTCGCGCACCTTGTAGACGCGGTGCCCGAATCCCATGATGCGCCGCCCCGCGGCGAGTTCGTTGCGCACCCACGGGTCGGCGTTGTCGGTGGTCTTGATGTCGAGCAGCATGTCGAGCACCGGCCCGGGCGCCCCGCCATGCAGCGGCCCCTTGAGTGCGCCGATCGCGCCGGTGATGGCGCTGACGGCGTCGGAGCGCGTGCTCGCGATGACGCGGCCTGCGAACGTGCTGGCGTTCATGCCGTGGTCGATCACGGTGACCCAGTACGTGTCGAGCGCCCGAGCCGCGATCGGGTCCGGCTCCTTGCCGAACACCATGTAGAGGAAGTTGGCCGCCAGCGACAGGTCGGTGCGCGGTGCGATCGGCTCCTGGCCCTGGATCAGTCGCGTGTGTGCGGCGACGATCGTGGGGAAGCGCGCCACGAGCATCTTGGCGTTGGCGAAGTCGGCCTCGGGCGAGATGTCGTTGGGTCGCTCGAGGTCGAGCGACAACGTGGCGCATGCCATGCGCAGCGTGTCGATCGGCGGCGCCTTCTTGCCAGCGGCCTCACGCACGACCGCCATGGCCGCCTCGGGCAGCGCGCGCAACGCGGCGATCTCGGCGCTGAGTGCCTTGTGCTCCTCGGGCGTGGGCAGCTTGCCCTTCCAGAGCAGGTGCGCCGCCTGCTCGAACGTGACCTTGCCCGCGAGCTCCTCGATCGAGTAGCCGCCGATGATGAGCACCCCGTTCTGGCCATCGACATGGCTCAGCTTGGTCTGAGCCGCGACGACTCCGTCGAGGCCGCGGGGGGCCGAAGTGGTGCCGGACATGATGCACACTCCTCGATGACGATGATGGGATCGAGATGCAGCGGCCTCAGGGTGGACCGATGGATCGCAGGCGAACCGGGGCAAGGTGCCATGCCCGGCCGCGACTGTCCACGCGCGCAGGCGCCTCTTGGCACGCCATCGGCCCGCCGCGCGGCGGGCTTCACCCCGCCCTGAAGCGCTCGCGGAAGGCGGCCGTGTCCTGGCCGAGCCGTGGCGGCGGCAGCGCGCCGTGCCGCCGCTCCCCTTGGATGCGCCACGGCAGCGCCAGGATCCGGGTCGAGCCGCCGTCCGCGAGCGGCGCGGACTGCAGCATGCCGCGCGACTCGAGCGCGGGGTCGGCCACCACCTCGTGCACCTCGCGCACCGGACCGCATGGCACCTGCGCCGCCTGCAGGCGCTGCACCCACTCCCCGCGCGTGCCGTCGGCGAAGCGTGCCGCGAGCCAGCCCACCACCTCCTCGCGCTGGAGGACCCGGTCGGGATTGGCCGCCCACGCCCCGGTGGCACGTTCGGGTGCCTCGAGCGCGGTGCACAGGCGCTGCCACTGGCCGTCGTTGCCCACCGCCACCACGAACGCACCATCGCGGGCGGTGAAGGTCTGATAGGGCACGATCGTGGGATGCGCCGTGCCGTGACGGCGCGCCGGCCGGCCCGTGGCGAGCGCGGACTGGGTCACGTTCACGAGGCTCGCCACCCCCACTTCGGAGAGCGCCACATCGAGGTGAGCGCCGCCTCGCCCGCGCAGGCGCCCCACGAGAGAGGCGAGGATCGCGCTGGCGGCATGCACGCCCGTGAGCACGTCGATCAGCGCCACGCCCACTTTGAGCGGCGGCCCGTCGGGTTCGCCCGTGACGGACTGCAGGCCGACGAACCCCTGCATCACCGCGTCGTAGCCGGGCAGATGCGCGTAGGGCCCGTCCTGACCGTGTCCGGTGATCGAGCAGACGATCAGCTCGGGGCGGTCGCGCCGGAGCGACGCGGCGTCGAGTCCGAACGGAGCCAGCGTGCCCGGCAGGAAGTTCTCGACCACGATGTCGGCCTGCCGCGCCGCCGCATGGACCGCATCGCGGTCCGCGCGGACCGTGAAGTCGAGCGCAGCCGAACGCTTGTTGCGATTGACGCTCAGGAAGTACGCCGAGAGCTCGCCCACGAAAGGCGGTCCCCACGCGCGCGTCTCATCCCCCGCGCCCGGCCGCTCCACCTTCCAGACCTCGGCGCCGAGGTCACCGAGCATCTGCGTCGCGTAGGGGCCGGCGAGCACGCGCGAGAGGTCGAGGACGACCAGCCCTTCGAGCGGCGTGACGGCGGCGTTCACGCGTCGTGCTTGCCCGAGAGGTCGTCGACGAACGGGCTGGAAGCGAGCGGCCGGCCCGTGGCGTGCTGGACGAGCGCCCGCCAATCGAGCCGCTTGCCCGGTGCGTAGACGCGGTCGATGAAGAACCGTCCCACCTCGGGGCTGGTGATGAAGCGCATCCAGCGATCGGCGCCGCCGCCCCCGAGCGTGCGGAGCAGATGATCCTGGAACTGCGACGCGAGCATCTCGCCGAGCAGGTAGTTGTGGTAGTAGACCGGCGCGATCGAGAAGTGGATCTTGCTCGCCCAGTCGGCCGCGTCGCGTCCCGCTGGCCGGCGCACCCCCTGATACCGCTCGACCAGGTCCCACCACAGCGTGCGCAGGTCCTGTGACGGATCGCGATACAGCGCCCGCTCCATGTGGATCATGACCAGTTCCCAGCGCGTCTGCACCAGCAGCTGCTCGCGCACCGCGCGCGCCATGGGCCCTGCCACGGCCGCGAGCTGCTGCGGATCCGCGCCCGCGTAGCGCTGCATCCAGACGGGGTTCTTGCTCAGGCGCCCGAAGATCATGGCGCTCGCCTCGGTGGTGAGGATGTGGGCTGCGCCCCGGAGCAGCCACGGCAGCGAGCGGTCGATGTACTTGTCATACACCGCGTGGCCGTACTCGTGCAGCATGGTGCCCATCCAGCGCTCGTTGGACCGGATGTTGCAGAGCACACGGATCTCGGCGCCGCGGTCGACGCTCATGCAGAAGGCGTGCTGGCACTTGCCCGGCCGCTCATAGTGATCGGCCTGCGCGAGCAGGTCCTCGATCTCGAAACCGATGTTCGAGAAGAAGGCTCCGGTCAGCTTCTCCAACGACTGTCCCTCGTAATAGGGATCCACATCGATCTCGGCCGCTGGCGCCTCCTGGAAGAAGGGGTCGGCGTAGTGCCACGGCGCCAGCTCGTCGGTGCGGCAGCCGAAGCGCTTGGCCAGCCGCGCGTCGAGATCGCCCTTGTAGGCATCCCAGAGCGGCTGCGTGCCGCGGTCCAGGTCCTCGAGCAGGTCGAAGAGCTCGCGCTCGTCGAGTTCATCGAGCTCGAGGTTCATGGCGTAGAAGTCGGTGAACCCGAGGGAGCGCGCGCCCTCGTTGCGCAGCCGCACCAGCTCGAGCAGCTCCGCCTCGACCTCGCCGCCCACCTGCTTGCTCGCCTCCCATGCGCGGCGGCGCTGTCCGACGTCCTCCGACGACTGCAGCACGTCGCGGATCCGGTTGTCCGTGACCAGTTCGCCATCGAGCGAGGCGCGGAAGTTGTTGAAGCGTGACTCGAGCGACTTCTCGAGCCGCACCTGGCGTTCGATCGTCTCGGGCGGCAACTGCTTCGACCGATAGGTGTTCCAGAGCAGCGTGGCCTGGCGCTCCAACACGGGATCGGCGAACGGCCCCGCCGCCCTCAGTTCGCGCAGCCGCTCATAGCCCTCCCGCCGCGCGAACACCAACCGCATGCGCGCATCCAGCTCCGCGCTGCGCGTCTCGTGCTCGGGCTCGCCGGTCGTGTTGGCGAGCCAGAACTCACGATTGTGCTCCAGTTCGAGCGGCTGCAGCTCCGCGACGAGCTGATCGATGAACTCCGCGAGCTGCGCGTCACGCGAACTCGTGAGGGATGACGACATGGAGGGCTCCGAGCTTGAGGAGGAAGGAGTGGATCGTGGCTGCAGCGTAGCTCGGAGAGATCGGGAACCGCCAGCCGAACACGCGGGCCAGTGAGCCGGGCCAAGCGATCACGACAGACACGCGACACGGCTCCCGCCGAACACTCGACGCGGACTCATCCCGCGGTGCTCGTCTGCGCAGTGCCCCGCACGAAGCGAGCTCGCATCAGCCCCCTCAACGCCACCTTGACCCGCGCCTCGAGCGACTCGCCCGCCATCCCGGCGCACAGTTCAGCGCCTTCGCGCGCCTCCTGCCTGCGGTACTCCAGCGCCATGAGCACCGGCACGACCTCGTCGATGTGCGCTCGGGAGGGCGCGGGCGAAGGTGCCGTGCGCTGACGCGTCCGGTCCGCTCGCGCCTGTTCGCATCTCCCGTGCATGAACCGCTCGCCGAGCAAGCGGTCCGCCTCGTGCCGGTTGTGCGCCCGGCACAGGAGCCGCAGGTTGGTCACGCTCGACTCGCCGCCGAGCGCTCGCGGCCGCACGTGGTCGATCTGAAGGAACGTCCGCGAGACACATCGATTCCCCGACTCGCTGACGAACGCGCACCGCCCCTCGTCCCGGACCCACACCTCGCGTCGCACCGCGGCGGGCACGTGGCGGCCCTTCGGTGCCCTCGCGCGATCGTCCCCTCGGGGCCGCGAGGTCGCGGCGCAGACGCGCTTCTCCAGGCGCTCCACCAGCACATCGAG
Source organism: uncultured bacterium (assembly GCA_902826705.1). Taxonomy (GTDB): domain Bacteria; phylum Eisenbacteria; class RBG-16-71-46; order RBG-16-71-46; family RBG-16-71-46; genus CADEFY01. The sequence continues at coordinate 45 of CADEFY010000211.1, read as the reverse complement.
GGCGCGCGTGAACACGCCCGCCAGATCTCCGGGCGGCACCGCATG
>CADEFY010000210.1 GCA_902826705.1 uncultured bacterium | reverse complement strand
CCGCCGGGTCGGCGCCGCGGGGTTCGCGCGCTACGCGGCGGATCACTCGCAGCTCACCACGCTCGTCGTGGGTCCGCTCATGCTCGCTGAGGCGGCCACGGCGCTCGCGCTCGCCCTCGACCCGCCGCGCCTGGTGCCGGCGGCGTGGGCTTGGGCCGGAGTGGCGCTGGTGCTGGTGGTCTGGCTCGCCACGGCGTTCCTCAGCGTGCCGCAGCATGGAGTGCTCGCACTGGGCTTCGAGCCGACGGCGCACCAGTCGCTGGTGGCCACCAACTGGGTGCGCACGATCGGCTGGTCGCTGCGCGCGGTGCTCGTGCTGGCCATGGCCGAGCGTGTGATGCGCGCGTGAGCCGCGGGCGTCAGCGCGCCGGCGTGCCGTAGCGCCGATCGACGTAGTCGTCGAGCAGTGCGGCGAACTCCTGTGCGATCGTGTCGCCCTTGAGCGTCACCGTGAGCTTGCCGTCGACGTAGACCGGCGCGCGCGGATCCTCGCCCGAGCCCGGCAGCGAGATGCCGATGTCCGCGTGCTTGCTCTCACCCGGACCGTTCACGACGCAGCCCATCACCGCCACCTTCAGCTCCTCGACGCCCGGGTAGCGCGTGCGCCACTCGCTCATGCGAAGCTGCAGATGCGCCGTGACCTGCGAGGCCAGCTCCTGGAAGAACGTGCTCGTGGTGCGTCCGCAGCCGGGGCAGCTCGTGACCTGCGGCGTGAAGTGCCGCAGCCCCAGCGACTGCAGCACCTGCTGGCAGATCCGCACCTCCTCGGCGCGGTCGCCGCCGGGCATGGGGGTGAGGCTGGTGCGGATCGTGTCGCCGATGCCGTCGAACAGCAGCACCGAGAGCGCGGCGGTCGTGGCGACGATGCCCTTGGCACCGAGCCCGGCCTCGGTCAGCCCGAGGTGCAACGGGTAGTCGCACGCCGCCGCGAGCGCGCGGTACACCTGCACCAGGTCGCGCACATCGGACACCTTGGCCGAGAGGATGATGCGGTCGTGCGGCTGGCCGCAGGCTTCGGCTAGTTCGGCCGAGCGCAGCGCGCTCTCGCGCATGGCCTCGAGCACCACCTCGCGGTCCTGCAGTGGCTGCGGCCGGCGCGCGTTCTCGTCCATGAGCTGCGTGAGCAGCGCACGGTCGAGCGAGCCCCAGTTGACGCCGATGCGGACGGGCTTGGCGTGCGCCACGGCCACTTCGATCATGCGGCGGAAGTTGTCGTCGTGCTGCCTGCCCGCGCCGACGTTGCCCGGGTTGATGCGGTACTTGTCGAGCGCCGCGGCGCAGGCGGGGTACTCGGTGAGCAGCAGATGACCGTTGTAGTGGAAGTCGCCCACGAGCGGCACGCGGCAGCCGCGATCCTCGAGCCGCTGCCGGATCTCGGGCACGGCGGCAGCCGACTCGCGCGTGTTGACGGTGATGCGCACCAGCTCGGAGCCCGCGGCCGCGAGCAGCGCCACCTGTTCGGCCGTCGCGGCGGGATCCGCGGTGTCGGTGTTGGTCATGGACTGCACCACCACCGGGTGTGCGCCGCCCACCGGAACGCCGCCGACGCGGCACGCGACACTGGCGCGGCGCGGGCGGGCGCGTGTGTCGTCGATCTGGAGCAAGGGCATGCGCGCAGCGTAGGTGGGCCGGTTCGGGGCGGTCAATCCACGGCACCGGCACGTGCTTGACAGGGGGGGCCGCGCACGGAAACCTAGCTGCCCGCTGTTCGTATCCGGTTCGTCGGACCCGCCGCCCGGAGGGGCGTCGGTCGCTGTCCCTCGGCGCGCGCTGCGCCCGCCGAGCGTGCGGTGCGTGCGGTCGTCCCGCGCGCGGCCGCCTCACCCCCACATGGAGGTCTTCATGAAGTCCAGGATCCTCGCCGCTGCCGTGTGCTCCCTCGCCCTCGCCGCGTCCCCGTCGTTCGCCAGCGGCCCCACGTGGATCGGCGCCAACCTCGGCCTCAACATGGCCACTGGCGACTTCGGCGACGTCGCCAGCACGGGGTTCTTCGGCGGCGCCACGGGCACGATGATGGTCAACGAGCAGTTCGGCATCGGTGGCGACATCAACTTCCACAGCTTCGGTGTCGCCGATGAGTTCGAGGAGGATCTCGCGGCGGGGCTGGGAACGTCCGTGGATGTCTCGCTGTCGGCGATCCAGATCACGCCGCACGGCAAGTTCTTCTTCTCCACCTCGGGCGACTTCAAGCCCTACGGCAAGCTGGGCATCGGCTTCTACAACACCAAGGCCAAGATCGAGTCCAGCGCGGGCTCGTCGGATGACTCCGAGACCAACCTGGGCTTCAACCTGGGCGTCGGCGGGCTGTTCAAGGCCAGCGACAAGATGGCCTACGGCGTGGAGCTGCTGTACCACTCGATCATGACCGAGGACGAGTCGTCCAACCTGTTCACGATCGGCGGCGTGCTCCAGTTCGGCGTCGGCGACTGACGCGACGCGAGACACCGGGTGTGACACGGCCGGGCCCCCACGGGCCCGGCCGTCGTCGTCTCAGGCGATCGCGCTCTCGTGCGCGAGCTGCTGCGCCAGGTCGCACCACCACTGCCAGCGCGGGTCGGCCACGGGCGTGACGTCGGTGGCATCGGCCGCGCCCTCGGGCGTGACCGCGTGCGCGAGGCGGTCGGCGAGCGCCACCGCCTGCACGACGTCGAGCGTGATCGGTCCGCTCAGCGTCTCGAGGTGATGGCGGTGCACCGCCTCGAGGATCGAGGCCGGCAGCCCCCACGTGCCGAGCAGGCAGGCGCCCAGGGCGCCGTGGTCGACGCCGAAGCGCTCGCGCTCCACGGCGTGCAGCGGTCGGTGCTCGCGCTGCGCCTGCTCCACGACCGGCGTGTACAGCGCCGAGGCGCGGGTGGCCAGCATGAGCTTGCCCACGTCGTGCATGAGGCCGGCGGCGAAGGCATCGTCCTTCCAGGGCGCGCGCGGCTCGAGGCTCGAGGCGATGCGCGCCACGAGCGACGCGTGACGCTGCTGGTCATCGAGCGAGAGCGGCGAGTCCGTGGTGTGGAACCGGTCGAACACCTCGGCTGCGAGCACGAGGCTGCGCAGCAGCCGCGTGCCGAGCCGTGCCGCCGCGGTGGAGAGCGAGGTCACGTTGAGCTCGCGCCCGAAGTACGCGCTGTTGGCCAGCCGCAGCACCTGTGCGGCGAGTCCGGCGTCCTCGGCCACGATCTCGGCCAGCTGTTCCACCGAGGTGGCCGGATCCTCGAGCCGCACCGAGAGTTCCGAGAACACGCGCGGCGCCACCGGCAGATGCCCCAACTGTCCGAGCAGCTTGCGCATCTCGGGCTGCGTGACGAGCTGCGCCATGGTCAGCGTGCGCGCGATGGTCTCGACGAGGAGCGCGGGCTCGACGGCCTCGGGCAGCACCCGGTGCGCGATCTTGAGGCTGCGCAGCGTGCTGTCATTGACGCGGCCGTCCGTGAGCAGCACCCGCACCACCTGAGGCGTGCGGTCGCGCACCTCGCCCAGCAGCGCCACGCCGTCGAGCAGTGGCGGCGCCACGGTCACGACCACCGAGGGCGTGTCGCGCTCCAGCGACGCGCGCGCCTCCTCGAGGCTGCTCGCCGCGACCACCTCCCACGCGCGACGATGCTCGAGCAGCATGCGCCGCAGCCGCTCCTGCGAACCCGCATCCGGGTGGACACACAACACGCGAACCATGAGGCACCCCTGCCGATCGGCCGTCCATGGGGGGGGACAGCGGGAGGACCCAGTGGGCCCGCGGCGGTCCCGCCGGGGCCTCGCTCTGCTGCTGCTTGCCAGTATCGGTCGGCTGCGCAGCGGCTGAAGGCCGGGCTCAGGCGCCTGTGGCGAGCGGATTGGCGCGCCGGAACCGCGCCAGTCGCGGCTCCAGCTCGCGAGAGAGCGCATCGAGCGCGCCCTGGAGGCGGGCGTGCAGGTCGTCGAGCAGACGCCGCGGGGCGCCGGCCCCGGTCTCGGCGATCGCCGCCCGCACGTCGAGCGGCTCGGGAGCCCGCAGGTGCATGGTGCGCGGCGCCACGGCCAGCGGCACCGTGTTGTGGAGCCCGTTGCGCCAGCCGCGCGTGACGAGCGCCGCACGCAGCCGCTTGAGGTTCTCCGCCACCGCTTCGGGGCCGATCGCTGCGCGGTCGTAGAGCGCCGGATCGACGCCGGCGAGCCGCTGCAGTTCCGCGAGCCGCGCGCGGTCGCTCCGTACGCCGTCGGGATCTGTGTCGGCGCGCTCGCGCATGCCCCTGCGCACCGCGTGCTGTGCGCGTGCGATGTCGGCCTCGAGCGGGCCGTAGCGGTGCTCGAGCGCCGCGCGCACGCGGGCGAGCTGTGCGGCCTGCGCCGGGAAGTAGTCCCGCCCCGGGCGATCGGGATCGAGCGCCGGCGCGGGCAGCTCGAGCCGGGCCGCGCGCGCCACGAGCGTGCGTGCGAGCAGCCGGGCGAAGCGCAGCTCCACCGCCGCGCCCTCGCCGCTCGGCAGCGCCAACGCGCGCTCGATCACCGCCATCTCGCGCGCGAGCGGCGTCCATGCATCGCCCACGAATGCCGCGCGCCACACCACGGGCACCACCCACACGGGGCGGTCGGACTGCGCCGCCGCCTCACACGCCATGTCGACGATGCCGGGCAGCAGCGGCGCCACGCGCTCGGCCTGCCACGTGGCCGTGCCCTCGGGGTGCAGCAGCACGCCATGGCCCGCCAGCGCCCAGCGCACCGAGTGCGCGCGGCCGTCGCCGCCGGGCGCGTTGGCGATGAGGTTGTTGGCGAGCCAGAAGCGCTGCGCGAGCGGTGAGGCGTTGACGATCTCGTACGACGCCCAGTGAGCCATGAGCGGCGAGAGTCGCGCCGAGAGCTCCTTGTCGAGCATCCAGTCGGTCGTGAACTCGGGGTGGTTGGGCCCGAGGAACGCGGCGGTGCCCGGGCGCACCGCCGCGCGCAGCCGCGCCAGGTCGGGGTCCGGCAGGTCGATCGCGCGCAGCTTCATGGGACCGCGCAGCACCGCGCGCGCGACCGGGGTCATGGCATGGATGAGCCACCGGGCAGGCCGGGGCGGGAAGTAAGCGCGAGGATCGAAGCGGCTCATGCGGGCCAGCCTACGGGAACGATCGGGCCTCGTCCTGCATGGCGGGATCGTGCGACACTCCGGGCCTCGTCCGGAGCGACTCGCCCCACGCTCCGCGGAGGTGCCGATGTCCACGTTCCGCTATCTCGTCCGCGATGTCGACGCGACGTTGCCGTTCTACCGTGCCCTCGGGTTCGACCCGATCGATCGCTGGGGACCGTCGTTCGCGATCGCGCGCCGCGGCGACCTGCAGGTGTGGTTGAGCGGTCCGGGCAGTTCCGCCGCGCGTGAGCTGCCCGATGGTTCGGTGCCCGCGCCCGGTGGCTGGAACCGGATCGTGGTGGCCGGTCTCGACCTGCCGGCGGCCATGACGCCGCTGCGCGACCTCGGTGCGCACTTCCGCAGCGAGCCGATCGCCGGTCCGGGCGGCGTGCAGGTGGTGGTCGACGACCCGTCCGGCAATCCGATCGAGCTGTTCGAACTGCGATGGGGAGGGGGGCAGTGAACCCTCGAGTGCTCGTGATGCGTCGCATGGTGGTCCCGCTCGCGCTGCTGCTCGCCTGCGTCCACACGGCGGCTGCTGAGGACGGCTTCGTGATCAAGGGTTGGACCGCGGACATCCGTTCATCCGACGTGATCCGCGATCCGAGCGGTGGGATGCTGATCACGTTCGGCGGGTACTTGTCCGGGCGCTTCACGAAGTCGCAGCGGATCGACGCACAGGGGCATGCGCTCTGGGACTCCGCGGGGCACTCGGGCGGTGGCGATGCGGTCGGAGTCCGACTCCCGGCCACCGCGTCGGATGGCGCCGGCGGGATGTTCCGAGCCACATCGGACGGCTCGAGCGCGTACCTCTT
>CADEFY010000209.1 GCA_902826705.1 uncultured bacterium | reverse complement strand
TACTTGCCCAGACCGTCGTGGGTCATGCCGCGCTGCACCTTGACGCCGGTGCGCGGCACTTTGGCGAACTGCACGGTGTTGTTCGGCCACTCGCCGATCGCGTCCGCGAGGTCCTTGCCGACCTTGTTCTTGTCGACGTCGATCGCCGCCACCACCTCGACGTCGCGGATGTGATAGCCGCCCAGATTGACGTGCATGAGCCCGGGGACGCGGTCCGTCTCCTTGGCGTTGCGGTAGTAGTGCAGCCCCTGTACGAACGAAGAGGCGCAGTTCCCCACGCCGATGATGGCTACGCGGACCTTGTTGCCCATGTCCCTCGGACCTCCATGTGGAGCAGGCCTCAGGCCCGCTCGTCTGCGCCGGCCCCGCGGGTGATGCGATGCACGTGCATCACGCGCTGCGCGGCGGTCGTGAAAGAGAGAATCGCAAGCAGCAGCAGAGCGACACTCATCGCCCAGAACACCTGGATGAGCCCCGCCACGATGAGCAGCACGATGCGCTCCGGCCGCTCGAGCCAACCCACTCTGCAATCGAGCCCGAGGCCCTCGGCGCGGGCGCGGGTGTACGACACCATGAACGAGCCCACGAGCGCGAGCATCGCCGTGATCGTGAGCACGAGCCACGTGAGCGGAGAGACGGTCTGGTGATGCGCCACGAGCAGCGCGATCGAGCCCTCGACCTCACCGCTCACGACCTGCTCGAGCAGCGCCTGCGACTTGGCATGCAGGCCGAGCAAGTTGCTCGCATAGTAGCCCGCGATGCCCACGAGCACCGCGGACTCCGCCAGGCGGTCGAGCGTGGAATCGAAGAACGCGCCGAAGCGCGACACGAGCCCCGCGCGGCGCGCCAGCTGGCCGTCGAGGATGTCGCAGAGCCCGGCCAGGATCAGCACGAGCGCGGCGATGCGGTTCTGGCCGTCATAGAACGCGACGCCGGCGAGCACGCTGAGCACCAGCCCGATCACGGTGACGTGGTCGGGCTGCAGGCCGATGCGCGCCAGGGCCCCCACCACCGGATCCAGCACGGTGTGCGCGAGGCGCTTGGCGCGCGCCTTGTAGCCCGACTCGGCCGCGTCGGCCGTCATGGCGGACTCGGCGCTCACGCCTCGGACCCGCGGCTCGCGCGCGTCCGTCCTCCCAGCACCAGCACCATCTCCCCCCGCACCTGGTCCGCTCTCAGCGCCTCGCGCACCTCGCGCGCGCTTCCGCGGAGCACCTGCTCATGGATCTTGCTCAGCTCGCGCGCCAGCGCGATCGGCCGCTCCTGCCACACCACCTCGAGATCCGCCAGCGTGCGCTCGATGCGATGCGGCGATTCGAACGCCACGATCGTCTCGCGCCGCTCGGCGAGCTCCTGCAGCCGGTTCCGCCGAGAGCCCGGCTTGGGCGGCAGGAAGCCAACGAACGTGAACGCGTCCGTGGGCAGCCCGCTGACCTGGAGCGCGGCGATCACCGCACTCGGCCCCGGGATGCTCTCGACCCGGTGCCCCGCCGCGACGGCGGCTCGCACCACCGGATACCCCGGATCGGCGATCCCCGGCGACCCCGCGTCGGTGACGATCGCCACGGACTCGCCGGCGGCGAGCTGCGCCATGAGCGCGGGCACCCGGGCGCGTTCGTTGTGATCGTGCAGGCTCACCACCTCGGCGGTGAGGCCGAAGTGCTCGAGCAACCGACGTGTCCGGCGCGTGTCCTCGGCGGCGACCCTCGTGACCTCGCGCAGGATGCGGAGCGCGCGATGGGTGATGTCCTCGAGGTTCCCGATGGGTGTGGCCACCAAGTACAGCGTCCCTCCCGGCTGGGAAGGGCGGGCTTCGGTCACTCTGTGTCCTTCCTCCGCCGCGGGAACCGGTCCCGTCAGAGCGGGGCGCACACTAGCACGCAGCCCGGGGGGCGTCGAGCACCGCGCCGGCCCGGCGGGAGCGGCCGGGCGCGCCGCCCTCGAGCCGCTGAACTGATGCCAGCACGCGACTTAGCGCGGCTCGGAGAGCGTCGCGACGAAGGCCTCGATCGCCCGAGTGACCCCGGCATCGTCGACATCGAGATGACAGATCGCGCGCAGGCGTCGGCCGCCGAAGCCCACCATCCGGACGCCCCGGCGCTCGAGCCCTGCGAGCACGTCCGCGGGCTCCGGCCCGTCCGGCTCGAGCTCGGCGATGACGATGTTGGTCTGCGGCTCGTCCACCCGCACGAAGCGGGCGGTGCGGAATCCCGCTGCCAGCCGCCGGGCGCGGGCGTGGTCGTCCGCCAGCCGTGCGAGATGGTGGTCGAGCGCGTGCAGGCAAGCCGCCGCGAGCACCCCCACCTGGCGCATGCCCCCACCCCAGCGCTTGCGGGCGCGGCGCGCGGCGCGGATCGCCGCGGCCTCGCCCACGAGGATGCTGCCGACTGGCGCGCCGAGGCCCTTGGAGAAACACAGCATCACGCTGTCGGCGGTGGCGGCCCATGTGGCGAGCGGCACACCGGTCGCGACGTGCGCGTTCCACAGCCGCGCTCCGTCCATGTGCACGCGCAGGCCGCGCGCGTGTGCGGCCTCGCGCACCGCCTCGAGCGCCGCCAGCGGCACGATCGCGCCGCCCGCACGGTTGTGGGTGTTCTCGGTGCACACGAGCGAAAGGCGAGCGACATGGTCATCCTCACCGCGCAGTGCGCCGAGCAGCGCGTCCACGGAGAGCACGCCGCGCTCGCCACGCACGGCATGCACCTGACAGCCGCTGTTGGCGGCGATGCCGGCCTGCTCGTAGAGGAACAGGTGGCTCTCGGCCTCGAGGAGCACCTCGTCGGCGGGCCGCGTGTGCACATGCACCGCGAGCTGGTTGCCCATGGTGCCGCTGGGCACGAACAGCGCCGCGGCCTTGCCCGTGAGTGCGGCGACCCGCGACTCGAGCGCGATCACCGTGGGGTCGTCCCCGAACACGTCATCGCCCACCTCGGCCTCGGCGATGGCCCGGCGCATCGCCGGCGTGGGACGCGTGACGGTGTCGCTGCGCAGGTCGACGGACGGCGTGGCGGTCATGCGGGGTCTCCGGAGCGAAGCGAGAGCGGGCGGGCGGATCGGCGGAGTCTACATCGCCGTGCACATCGCGTGACGCCGGCCTGACGCGGACCTGACGCGCTGCGGATCCCGTGTGGATCGCGCGCGCCTGCACTACCGCCGCTGCCGATTTCCTGCCACAGTCGCGGAGTCGCAGCATCCATCGGTGAGCCAAGGGAGCCAGCATGCCGCGCGGTCCGCGTGGCGAGGCCCCAGGAGGAGCAGGCCAACATGCCGTTCTTCGGATTCGATCCCACGATGATCCTGATCCTGCCCGCGCTCGCGTTCGCACTGTGGGCGCAATGGAAGGTGAAGCACACCTACGAGAAGTTCTCGCGCGTGCGCTCGTCGACCTCGATGAGCGGCCGCCAGATGGCCGCCGCGATCATGGCGCGCAACGGCGTCACCGACGTGACCATCGAGCAGGTGGGCGGCGTGCTGTCGGATCACTACGATCCGGGCGCGAAGGCGGTGCGGCTCTCAGGCCCCATCTACGGCGACAACTCGATCTCGAGCATCGCCGTGGCCGCGCATGAGATCGGCCACGTCCTCCAGCACCACCAGGGCTATCTGCCGCTCCAATTGCGCAGCTCGCTGGCGCCGGTCGCGGGCTTCGGCAGCATGCTGGCGTTCCCGCTCTTCTTCATCGGCATGATCTTCGGCGCCAACCTGGGCGGCATGGGCAAGGTGCTCATGGACGTGGGCATCCTGTTCTTCGCCGGCGCCGTGCTGTTCCACGTGGTCACGCTGCCGGTGGAGTTCGACGCCAGCAAGCGAGCGCTGGTGCAGCTCACCGAGAGCGGAGCCGTGCAGTCCGACGAGGTCGCGGGCGCCAAGCAGGTGCTCGATGCCGCGGCGCTGACGTACGTGGCCGCGGCGGCCATGGCGGCGCTGCAGCTGATCCGGCTCGTGCTGCTGCGCAACTCGCGCAACTGATCGCGCGCTCCAAGGGCACATGCAGAAGGGGAGGCTCCGCGAGGAGCCTCCCCTTCGTCTGTCCGGCGCGCGCGGCGGGCTATTGCTGCGACACCATGTCCTTGAGTTCCTTGGAGACCTTGAACACGGGCACCCGGCGCGGCGGCACCGGCACGGCCTCCCCGGTGCGCGGATTGCGCGCGATGCGCGACTTGCGGTCCTTGACGCGGAACGTACCGAAGCCGCGGATCTCGATGTGGTGGCCGTTCGCGAGCGCCTTGGCGACCGCATCGAGGAAACAGTCGACCGTCTCGGCGACGTCCTTCTTGGTGAGGCCCGTCCGCTCGGAGATCTGATCGACGATATCGGCTTTGGTCATCACGTCCCCCCTCACGCTCGCCGCGGCCGGCGTGCGTCATGGATCGGCGCTGCATGGCTCGCGCAGAACCGTAAGCGAGCACTCGAACGGGTGTCAACCCGTTTCCAGCCAACGTGTTGACCGGCCGGGCCGCGCGGCGGGAGCGGCCCTTCAGCCCGCCTCGGGCTCCGGCAGGCCCAGCGCCCGGCGTCGCGCGGCTTCGATCGGGTGCCGCCGGCCTGCGGCGACCCGCTCGCGGACGAGCGGCTTGCCCGCCGCGGCTTCGGCCGCCAGCTCGGCCGCGTAGCGGCCCGTGCGGATGTCCTCCAGCGCCTCCGCCATGGCCCGGCGCGAGGCTTCGCCGATCACGCGCGGGCCACGCGTGAGGTCGCCATGCAGCGCCGTGCCGCTGATGCCATCGCGCAGGCCGGCGGGCCCCCGCTCGTGCAGCAGGTCGGCCAGGTACTTGAGCTGGTGCACGCACTCGAGGTACGCGATCTCGGGCGAGTAGCCCGCGGCCACCAGCGTCTCCCAGGCCGCGACGACGAGGGCGTTCATGCCGCCGCACAGCACGGTCTGCTCGCCGAACAGATCCACCTCGGTCTCCTCGCGCACCGTGGTGCGCCAGAGCCGCGCGCGCGCGCAACCGAGGGCGGTGGCGTAGGCCTCGGCACGCTCCCACGCGCGGCCCGTGGCGTCCTGGTGCACCGCGAGGTAGGCGGGCAGCCCCTCGCCCCGCTCGACCACCTGGCGCAGCACGCGCCCGGGGCCGCAGGGCGAGACGAGCACCACGTCCTGCGCCGCGCCGAACTCGAGCGTCCGCGCAAGCAGGTTGTAGCCATGCGCGAACACGAGCGTGGCGCCGGGCTCGATCGCCGCGGCCAGCTCGGGCCATAGCGTGGGCGCGACGTCATCGGGCAGCAGCACGGCCACCGTGGCTGCGCCCCGCACCGCCCGGGCGAGCGGCTGCGGGGCGAAGCCGCGCGCGCGCGCGCGCGACTCGGCGGCATGTCCCTCGCGCGCACCGACACGCACCTCGAGCCCGGCGTCGCGCAGGTTGAGCGCCTGCGCCTCGCCCTGGTGCCCGAACCCGAGCACCGCGACGGGACCCGCGAGCGCAGCCGGCTCGAGCGCCATGCGTGCGCCGTGCGCTACTTGCTGGCGGTCGGAGCGGTCGGCGTCCAGTCCGACTTCTGGATCAGCCCCATCGTGCCCTGCTCGAACGTGTACGCCTGCTTCTTGCCGAAGTAGGCCCAGGTCACGAGCTTCTGGCCGTCGGTCTCCCACTCGTAAGCCTTGTCGGGGTCGCCGAGCGAGCTCTTGGTGTTGGCCGCTGCGCTGCCCGCCTTGGCCGCATCGGCCGCGGCCGCGCCGGGCTTGGCGGTGCCTCGCTGCATGGCGAGGAACACCATGTAGAGCTGGGTGGTCTTCTTGGTGTCGCCGGCCTTGTTGTAGACCGTGCCCATGGCCTGATAGAGGCCCTTCTCCTCGGGCTGCTTGGCGATCGCGTCGCCGATCACCGTGACCGCCTCGGTGTACTTCTTGAGTTCGCTCAGGCAGATCGACAGCTCGCGCACGGCATCGAGGT
>CADEFY010000208.1 GCA_902826705.1 uncultured bacterium | reverse complement strand
CAATGTGTTCACACGTGCAGCGCCGCGGCAGCAGGTCGAGGGGGCCTTTCGCACGAGCCGGCTCACACATCGCCAGGGCGCTCGTCCCCACACCCCGGACGCACGCGGCCGCGGTCCAGATCGCACGGAGCGCGGCCGGGGAACGGGGCCTCATCGGATCGCCGCGTCAGCGCGGGATGAAGCTGACCACCTCGAAGCGGAACGTGTAGGTGCGCGGGCGGTCCTCGATCAGCATCGCGAGGTCGACACCGAACGTGCGGCCGGAGTACGTGAGCGCGCGGTTGTCCTCGGGCAGCAGCGGGCGGCGGACCTGCTCGTCGCGTCCGCCCGGATCGAGCAGGTAGTCGAGCGGGAAGAGGTACTCCGACACCTTCTGCAGTCCCGCCACCTGCGTGGTCCCCTGCGGGGAGAATCGGTCGCGATACGTCGACGTGGCGTGGCCGACTTTGTCGCGGCGGCTCTCGGCGTCATAGAAGCTCGAGCGCTCCCAGTCGATCGTGACGGGACGGCCCTGCAGGTTCTCGACCTCGAAGTAGAGCGCGTTGGGCGACGGCCGGAAGTAGAACGACAGATCACGGTCGCGGAACGCGAAGCGGTCGCTGCCGGGTTCGATCTGGCGGAAGCGATAGATGTACTGCGCATCGGGTGACCCCGGGATGGCGCCGGTCGAGTCGACGGTACTCGTGACGGGGACCGCGGGACCGGGCTGGCCGGGCGGACGCGACGGCGGCGGCGGTGCGGAGCCGGGCTCGGGCGCGCCGCCGCATCCGACGGCGATCAGCGACACGAGGGCGGCGAGTGCGATCCGGGGAGTGCGCATGCGCGGCAGCCTAGCCGACGACCGCGGGGAGGCCAAACCCCGGACGCCGACGACCTGGCTCATGGGACCGCCTGCGCCGCCGTCGTGAACACGCGCACCTCGAGCGGCCGAGTGCGGCCGCGGGCGATCTCGGCCGTCAGCTCGCGGGTGTCGCGCTCGAGCCACGCGAGCGTGGCGGAGTCGGGGCAACCGCCGTAGAGACGGCGCGCGGGGTCCACCACGAACCAGCGTGGCCCGTCTCCCGCTCGGAGCTCCGCGGCACGCGCGCCGGACCATGGGCGATACGGCGTGTCCCAGTAGTCGGTGGTGCGGAAGAGCAGCGCCTGGAACGCCGGCGCCTCCGGCGCGATCAGCACCGTGTCGCGCGGGGACGCGTGCGCCAGGTGCGGCGCGAGCCACGCCGCGACCGTGGCGTAGCCGGGGTCGTGATAGCGCTGCGGCAGCCGTTGCACGATGCGCACGGATCCGACACCGGCCGCAACTGCGACCAGCGCCCACGCGAGCCGCGCGGCGTGCGCGGAACGCCGGTCGGCGAGCCACGCGGCCCCCATCGCCGCGAGCACCGCGAAGAGCGGCACGAGCGGCAGCACGTAGCCACCCGCCTTCACGCGGAACGCCGAGATCACCGCCAACACGAGCAGCCCCGCGAGCAGCGCGCGCGCGACGGGCTCCCGGCGCGTGCGCACGGCCCGCACGAGGCCGAACACGAGGAGCGGTGACCACAGCAACAGCGCCTTCGCCAGCAGCCGTACATAGAAGTCGGGCGGCTGGAACCAGTAGTCGGCGAACCCGCCGCCGGTCGCCCGCGAACCCAGGCTGAAGCCGGCCAGCACGTTCCACCAATGCATGAGATCCTGCGGCGTATACGCCAGCACCACAAGCAGATGGAGTGACCCCGTCACCGCGGCGCCGAGCGCCACGGCCGTGGCGAGTCGAGCCGGACGGCCCGCCAGCGCCGCCGCCGCCGGCAGGGCGAGCAGCGCCACGAGCCAGAGCTTGCAGAGGAAGGCGAGCCCGAGCAGCACGCCCGCCACCGCCGCGCGCCGCGGCGTCAACGCGGGGTCGACGACGAGGGCCAGCGCCCCGAGCCCGAGCGCCGCCAGCGTGGGCTCGGCGGCGATCACCCGTGCGCTGTCCGCGAGCCAGGGCAGTGTCGCGAGCAGCAGCGCGCACGCGAGGGCGGCGCGTTCCCCTGCGGCACGGTGCGCCAGACGCAGGGCGGCGAGCATCGCCACGGCCGTGCTGGCGAGCGGCACCAGGCGCAGCGCGCCAGCCGTGAATCCGAACATCGCGCCGACGGCGGCGAGCAGCGCGGGCACGAGCGGCGGCTTGTCGCCCGCACCGCCGAGGGGCGAGAGCGACACGCGCGCCCACTGCACGGCGTCGGCGAGCAGGTTCCTCGCCATGGTCACGTAGTAGCCCTCGTCACCGCCCACGAGGTCGTTGGCCCACGGCGCCGCCAGCAGGGCCCACAGGGCGACGGCGAGGACCACGATCGCATCGGCGGCGCGTCGCATGCGGCGGCTCGGCTCCTCGGGCAGGGGATCGGCGGGGCGTGTCGGTTCAGTATGGCGCGCGGCCAGTGTAGCCGGTCAGCTCGGTGTACCCGACTCCCGCGACCGGCGCGCCGCGCAACGTGCCGTGCACGCGCACACTGCCCTCCCAGTAGACGATGCCGCCCATGGTGTTCGCGACCAGTTCCTGGTCGGGCAGCGTGGGCGTGAGCGTGAGCGCGAGGGCCTCGCCCGGCACTTCGAGTCGCCAGCCCATCGGGTAGCGCGCCTTGGTGCGTGGGCTCGTCCACGACCCCGTGGGAATGACGCGGAACGCCTCTGAGGCGAGCGGCCGTGTGCTGCCGTCGCGCTCCACCCAGGTGCCGTGGCTGAGCGGCTCGACCGAACCATGGGCGCGGCGCAGCTGGTAGAGCATCAGTTCGCGGCCGTCGTCGAGCTGCACGCTGAACCAGTCCCACCCACGGTGCGTGGCGGAGAGCCGGTTGGAGGCGAACTCGTGGTCCATCCACGCCTGCCCCAGCACCGCGAGCGAGTCGCCGCCGAGCGCGAGCGTGCCGGTGACGTCGAGGCGCGTGAGCGAATAGTAGTGCGACGCGTTGCCCTCCCCCGGCGTCTTCTGGCTCACGCCGCCGTGCCCATGGATCACGGGCGGCTTGGCTGGGACGAGGGTGAGGTCGAGCCCGAACTCCGGCGCGCGCCCCACCAGCCGCTGGGTGCGGCCGTCGGGCTCGAGCCACGCCTCGCTGCCATCGAGCCAGACGCGGTAGCGGGTGGAGTCAGCCCCGGCGATGCCGAGCGCTGCGCGATGCGACGCGTCATGCGTGAGGAACCGGCGGCCCCGCTCGTCGGTCAGCGCCAGGTGCAGGAACACCAGGTCGCGACTCGCCCACGCCGAACGGCGCTCCAGCGTCGCGGGCAGGCCGACGCGGAAGAACGTCATCTCGAATCCGAACCGCCGCGCACCGGCCGCGAGATGCCCGGTGTAGTACCACCACTCGATCTGGTACTGGGGATGGCTCGCGTGGTCGGCGGGGAATCGGTACGCGTAGGGCGGTACGGCGAGCCGGAAGCCATCGGCGTTGCGCAGGACCGCCGCGGGCTCGGCGCCGCTCGCGGGAGTGGCCGCGAGCAGCGCGAGCGCGATCCACCAGGCATGGCGCGCGCGGCCGCTCACTCGATCCTCACCGATTCGGCCGGGCCGCGGCTCGCGGCGAGCCGCGCGGGCCACAGTCCGGCGACGAGCGCCGTGCCCACGAGCAGCGCCGCCGCCTGCACGAGGACCCACGGATCGAGCGTGAATCGGATCGACCAGCCGAAGGACTGCCGGTCGATGACCTGCACGAGCAGCACGGCGAGGATCAGTCCCGCGATGCAGCCCAGCACGGCCCCGGCCAGGCCGAGCAGGCCGGCCTCGGTCAGCACCATCTGCACGATCTGCGACCGTGTGGCGCCCACGGCGCGCAGCACGCCGATCTCCCGCGCACGCTGCAGGACGAGTGTGGTGAGCGTGCTCACCACGCCGAGCGCCGCCACGATCACGGCGATGCCCTGCAGCGCCCACGTGATCTGGAACGTCTGGTCGAACACCACCAGCACGCGGTCGCGCAGCGCCTGGTTGGGCGTGACGTGCATCAGCCGCTCGGGACCCGCCAGCGCCACGAACGCCGCGCGCACGGAGTCCACGTCGGCGCCGGGCTCGAGGTAGAGCGCCAGGCTCTCGGTACGCGAGTCGCGCCACAGCCGTGCGAACAGCCGGCGGTCCATGAGCACCGCACCGGCATCGGTGCTGTAGTCGTAGAACACCCCGGCGAGCGCCACGCGGCTCGCGCCGGCCGGAGTCGGGAGCGTGATGACGTCGCCGCGCCGCAGGCGGTGCCGATGCGCGAAGCTCTCGGTCACGATGACCTCTCCGCGCTCGAGGCAGCGGCGCATCACGTCGGCGTGCGACGCGCCGTCGAGATACTGCAGCCGGCCGTGCTCGGCCTGCACCTCGAAGTCGATCCCGATCGCGAACGCGAGCCGGTCGCGGAACGTGAACGGCGTGCCGCGATAGGTGTCCATGGCCGCCACCCCCGGCAGGCGCGCGGCCGCGGTGAGCAGCGACTCGGGCAGTGCGGTCGCGCCGAGTGAGGCGCGATGTCCCACGGGTTCGATGTAGAGGTCGCCCCGCAGCGTCTGCGCGATCCACGTGTCCACCGTTCGGCGGAAGCTGCCCACCATGACTGTCAGCGCGACCAGCATGCCCACGGCCAGCATGAGCGCCGCCACCACGACGCTCGCGCGTGCGACCACCTCGCGCAACGCGCGCACACCGAGGCGCACGCTCATCCGGCCGCTGCGGCGCGCCCACGGTTCGGCGAGCGGCGCCGCGGCTCGGGTGAACGCGGGCGCGAACAGCGTGCATCCCACGATCACGAGGAAGGCCGCCACGAACCCGCCCCACACCGAGTGCGCGCGCAGGGTCCAGAGCGAGACCGCCAGCGCGGCGAGCAGCGCGATCGCACCGGCCAGTGCGAGCCGCGCGACCGGCACCGACTGCGCCTCGAGCAGCATGCCCTGCCGCATCGTCACTCCCGGCCGCGTGGTGGCCGCCTCCCACGCCGGCGCGAGTGCCGAGAGCAGCGCCGACCCGATGCCGAGCGCCACGCCCAGCACGAGCGTCGACGGATCGAGCCGTACGGACCCCGCGTGTTGCACGAGGTAGAGGTCGGTCAGCGTGCGGCCCACGAAGCCCAGCGTGCCCTGCGCCATGAGCAGTCCCAGTCCCACGCCGAACAGGCCGCCCGCGGCGCCCACGACGGCGCCCTCGGCGAGGAACAGCGCCGAGGTCTGTCCGCGCGTGAGCCCGAGCGCGCGCAGGATGCCGATGTCCCGGCGCTGGCGCACCACCGACAGCGCGACGGCGTTGAACACGAGGAACGTGGAGACGAAGAGCGCGATGAAGCTGAGCGCCGTGAGGTTGAGCGCGAATGCCGCGACCATGTCCTCGACCTGTCGGGACCTCGCCTGCGGGCGATCGGCCTGCATGTCCGCGGGCAGCCACGCCGCGAGCGACGCCTGTGCCGCTTCGCGGGCCGAGGGCTCGACGATGAGATCCACCCGATCCAGCCGGCCCACGCGATGGAACACCTCCTGGGCCGTGGCCACGTCGGTGAGCACGATGCTGCCTGCCATGGCCTGCTCCAGATCCGGGCTGCCGAGCACCGCCACCACCACGAGCGGCACCGCGAGTCCGGCCGAGAGCACGGTGAGCGTGTCGTCGGTACCGAGCCCGAGTCGCGCGGCGAACGCACGCGTGACCGCCACGGTGCGCGGCTCCGCCAGCAGCCGCAGCAGCGCGCCGAAGTCACGCACGCGTGCCGTGTCGGCGTGCGATGCCAGGCGCAGGAACGGCGCTTCGGCGAACGGGTCCACGCCCAGCACGACCACTGTCTCGTCATAGCCGGCCTGGGCCATGGGCGCCACCGGGCCCGTTGCCGCACGCGGCGCACCCGCGCGCGCCAGCGCCGAGACCTGCACGATGGGTGCAGCCGCCACCACGCCCGGCGTGCGTCGGATGCGCGCGT
>CADEFY010000207.1 GCA_902826705.1 uncultured bacterium | reverse complement strand
CACGTGCGTGAACGGGATCTTGGGGCCGTACTCGAACTTGTTCACGAACAGGAAGTCGCCGACGAGCAGCGTGTTCATCATGGACTCGGACGGGATCCTGAACGCCTGGATCACGAACGCGCGCAGGAACAGCGTGAGCGCCACGGCCCAGACGATGGCCTCGGTGTACTCGCGGACGATGGACTTCTCAGCCGGACGTCTCGACATGGTCTCTCCCGGGAGCTAGTCCCTGTCCACCTTGAGCACCGCGAGGAACGCCTCCTGCGGCACCTCCACGGTCCCGATCTGCTTCATACGGCGCTTGCCCTCCTTCTGTTTCTCGAGGAGCTTGCGCTTGCGGGAGATGTCTCCGCCGTAACACTTGGCGATCACGTTCTTGCGCATGGCGCCGATCGTCTCGCGGGCGATGATCTTGCCTCCGATCGCCGCCTGCACCGCCACCTGGAACATCTGGCGCGGGATGAGGTCCTTGAGCTTGCCGCAGAGCGAACTGCCGTAGGAGTACGCCTTGTCGCGATGCACGATCGCCGAGAGCGCGTCGACCTGCTCGCCGTTGAGCAGGATGTCGAGTTTGACCACATCCGCGGCCTGGTTGCCGGTGAACTCGTAGTCGAGCGACGCGTAGCCGCGCGAGACGGACTTGAGCCGGTCGTAGAAGTCGAGCACGATCTCGCCCAGCGGCAGCTTGTAGGCGAGTCGCACACGGTCCTCCTCGATGTGCTCGGAGTCCACGAACTCGCCGCGCCGGTCCTGGCAGAGCTTGTAGATGTTGCCGAGGTACTCCGTGGGAGTCACCACGTGCGCCAGCACCACGGGCTCCTCGATGATCTCGATGTTCTGCACGGGCGGCATCTGGCTCGGATTGTCCACCTTGATCAGCTCGCCGTTCGTGAGTAGGACGTGGTACTCCACGCTCGGCGTGGTGGCGAGCAGGTCGATCTGGAACTCGCGCCGCAGCCGCTCCTGGATGATCTCGAGATGCAGCAGCCCCAGGAAGCCGACGCGGAACCCGAACCCCAGCGCCACGGACGTCTCCGGCTCGTAGCGCAGTGAGGCGTCATTGAGCTGCAGCTTGGCGAGCGCCTCCTTGAGCGGCTCGTACTGCTCGGCGTCGATCGGGTAGAGACCCGAGAACACCATGGACTGCGTCTCGCGGAATCCCGACAACGGCTCGAGCCCCGTCACGTCTGCGCTCGCGATCGTGTCGCCCACACGCGCATCCGAGACGCTGCGCACCCCGGCCACGATGTAGCCCACCTGCCCGGCATGCAGTTCGGACGAGGCCTCGAGTCTGAGCCGGAGCCGGCCCACCTCGCCGACCTCGTGCGTCTTGTCGGTGGACAGGAACCGGATGCGGTCCCCCGGACGGACGCGGCCGTCGACCACACGGACCAGACACACGACGCCGCGGTATTGGTCGAACTTGGAGTCGAAGATGAGCGCGCGCAGCGGCGCATCGGGGTCGCCCGAGGGCGGCGGCACGTCGGAGATCACGCGTTCGAGCAGGTCGGCCACGCCGAGTCCGGTCTTGGCGCTGATGCGTGTGACGTGTTCGGCCGGCACATGGGCGTAGTGCTCGATCTCGAGCGCGATCTCGTCCGGGCGGGCGGCCGGCAGGTCGATCTTGTTGAGCGCACCCACGATGGCGAGGTCCTGCTGCGCAGCCAGGTAGTAGTTGGACAGCGTCTGGGCCTCGATCCCCTGGGAGGCGTCCACCACGAGGATCGCGCCCTCACAGGCCGCCAGCGCGCGCGAGACCTCGTACGTGAAGTCGACGTGTCCCGGTGTGTCGATCAGGTTGAGTTCGTAGGTGACGCCGTCCTTGGCCTTGTACTCCATGGCGATGGCGTGCGACTTGATGGTGATGCCCTTCTCACGCTCGAGATCCATGTCATCCAGCACCTGCGCCTTCATCTGCTGCGGCGTCAGGGTGTGAGTGATCTCGAGCAGGCGGTCGGCCAGCGTGCTCTTGCCGTGGTCGATGTGCGCCACGATGCAGAAATTGCGGATGCGGGACAGTCGCGGGTCGCTCAAAACTCCCACCTGAGTGCGAGACGCGCCGAGAGTCCACCACGCGGGGCCCGGCCCGAGACGGGCGTGACCTCCGGCGGGACACCCTCCGGCAATGCGGGATCGTTCTGGAACTCGACATCGAAGCCGCGGAAGTGGGCGTCGACGTAGGCGTCCACGAGCGCCAGCGTGATCGTGCCCGCGAGCAGCCATTGACGGCCCACGGCCGCGTCGAGCCGGGCATTGTACTCATTCGCGGTCTGCGCGTAACCCGGCGCATCGCCCGCGCGCTGCTGCGCGGCGAGCCGGTCCTCGAGTCGGCGCAGTGCACGCTGGTCCCCCACCACCTGCGCGCCCAGCACGCCCTCGACGCCGGCCACCAGCGCGGCCTTGAACCATGCGCGGTTGTGCGCCTGGCCCCAACCGGGCACCACGAGCGATCGCGCCATCACGAAGCGCGGCTGCTCGGACCAGTGGACCTGCGTCGAGTCGGGCGCCGCCTGCGCGGTCGCGGGCGAAGCCCGCAAGCACACCAGCGTGAGGAGCAGCATGGCGAGGAGGGATGGCGGGAACGCGTGGGAATCGAACCCACCTCGGATACGCGAGGCACCCGACCGCGGGATTTGAAGTCCCCGGGGACCACCAGATCCCATTCGTTCCCGTTCGATCCTCACGCCCGGGCCGGCGCGGCCCAACGCACCGCGGGCTCGCCCCGCGCGCCGACCCCTCCCGCCTCGACATGCCACACCCGGCGACGCCGCAGCGCCGCTTCGAACGCGCGCGCACGGCGCGGCGCGATCGCCACCAGCAACCCGCCCGAGGTCTGCGGATCGTACAACGCGCGCAGCAAGGTCTCTTCGAGTCCGGCTTCGTCGACCTTGCTGCGGAAGAACGCCCGGTTGCGCGCGAGCCCGCCGGGATGCACGTCGGCCGCCACGTACTCGAGCACTCGCGGCAGCAGCCATTCGGGCGAGGGGGACAGGGCCAGGGTGACGCCGCTCGCGTCGGCCATCTGCGAGGCGTGGCCCAGCAGGCTGAATCCGGTGATGTCCGTGGCCGCGCGAGAGCCGTGCTCGACCGCTGCCTCCGACGCGGCGCGGTTCAGCGAGGCCATCTGCCGCGTCACGCGCTTGAGCAGCGCGGGTTCGAGCCGGCCCTGCTTGAGCGCCGTGGTCAGCACGCCCGTGCCCAGCGCCTTGGTGAGGTAGAGCCGGTCGCCGCGACGCGCTCCGCTGTTGAGCAGCAGCTTGCGGCGGCGGGCCACGCCGGTAACCGCGTAGCCGAACTTGAGCTCGGGGTCGCGGATGCTGTGGCCGCCCACCACGCTCGCTCCCGCTTCATGCACCTTGTCGAGCCCGCCCTGCAGGATCTGCGCGATCACCTCGGGCGCGAGGCCCGTGTCCGGAGCGCACAGCATGGCGAGCGCGGTGAGCGGCTGGCCTCCCATGGCCCACACGTCGGAGAGCGCGTTGGCGGCCGCCACCTGGCCGTAGTCGTAGGGGTCGTCGACGATGGGCGTGAAGAAGTCCACGGTCTGCACCAGCACCTCGCCGCGGCCGTGTGCGAACACGCCGGCATCATCGAGCGTGGAGGCGTCGACGAGCACGCGGCGGTCCCGGCGCGGCTGCCGCAGCTGCGCGAGCGCCGCGCGCAGGTCGCCCGGCCCGAGCTTGGCCGCGCAGCCTGCGCTCGCCACCGTGGCGGTGAGCCGCACGTCGGGCGACGCCGGGCGCGAGACGCGCGCTCGCACAGGGCGCATGCGGCGGGTCGGGGCGGCGTTCGGGCTCAGAGGGCGCGCCCCACGGCGATCGCATCGATCTCGACTCGCGCGCCCTTGGGCAGCCCGAGCGCCGCGATCGTGGTGCGGGCCGGAGGCGCTGCGGAGAACTGACGCGCGTACACCGCGTTCATCGCCGCGAAGTCCGCCATGTCCGCGAGATAGACCGTGGTCTTCACCACGTCGGCCAACGTGAGGCCCGCGCCACGCAGCACGGCGGTCAGGTTGCGGAACACCTGCTCGGTCTGCTCGCTCACCCCGCCGGCGACGAGCTCCGCCGTCGTCGGGTCGAGCGCGATCTGCCCCGAGGTGAAGACCTGGATGTCGCCCCCGTGCAGCCGCACGACCTGCGCCTGCACGTAGGGGCCGATCGCGCGGGGGGCGTCCTCGACATGCAGCGGGCTCTTCATGCGGTCTCCTGCGCGTTCACTCGACGGTGACGCTCTTGGCCAGATTGCGCGGCTGGTCCACATCGCACCCGCGCGCCACGGCGATGTCATAGGCGAGCAACTGCAGTGGCACGACGGCCAGGATCGGCGCCAGCATGGGGATCGTCTGCGGCACGTAGAGCACGTGGTCGGCACGCGAACGCACCTCCTCGTCGCCCTCGGTGGCGATGGCGATGATGCGGCCCTTGCGCGCGCGCACCTCCATCATGTTGCTCATCACCTTCTCGTAGGCCGAGTCGCGCGTGCAGATGAACACCACGGGCATCTGGTCGTCGATCAGGGCGATCGGCCCGTGCTTCATCTCGGCCGCCGGGTAGCCCTCGGCGTGGATGTACGAGATCTCCTTGAGCTTCAGGGCGCCCTCGAGCGCGACCGGGAAGTGGAACCCGCGCCCCAGGTAGATGAAGTTCTCGTGCTTCTCATAGAGCCGTGCGATGCGCTTGACCTCGTCGCGATCAGCCACCATGCGCTCGATCAGCTCGGGCAGTGCCTTGAGGCCGCGGGCGATCTCGAGCCCCATCTCACGCGAGAGGCCGCGGTGCCGGCCGAGCGCGAGCGTGAGCAGCGCGAGCACGGTGACCTGGCTGGTGAACGCCTTGGTCGAGGCCACGCCGATCTCGGGACCCGCGTGGATGTACACACCGCCGTCGGACTCGCGCGCGATCGTCGAGCCGACCACGTTGACGATGCCCAGCGCGCGCGCACCCTTGCGCTGGGCCTCGCGCATGGCCGCCAGCGTGTCGATGGTCTCGCCCGACTGCGAGATCACCAGCACCAGCGTGCCCTCGTCGATGATCGGGTTGCGGTAGCGGAACTCGGACGCGTACTCCACCTCGACGGGGATCCGCGCGTACTCCTCGAGCATGTACTCGCCGATCAGCCCCGCATGCCACGACGTCCCGCAGCCCAGGATGATGATGCGCTTGACCTCCCGCAGCTGCTCCGGGGTCATGTTGAGGCCGCCGAGCCGTGCGAGTCCCTCGTCCACGTTGACGCGCCCGCGCATGGCGTTGCGCACCGCGTCGGGCTGTTCGTGGATCTCCTTGAGCATGAAGTGGTCGAAACCACCCTTCTCGATCTGGGACAGGTCCCAGTCGACGTCATGGATGGCCTTCTCGACACGCTCGTGCTCGATCGTCGCGGTGTGGAAGCCGTCCGGCGTGAGCACCACCATCTCGCCGTCGTCCAGGTAGATCACCTGGCGGGTGTGCTCGACGATCGCCGCGACATCGGAGGCCAGATAGAACTCGCCATCGGCGATGCCCACCACCATCGGACTGCCGTGCCGCGCGCCCACGAGCACGCCGGGTTCCCGGGAGGAGAGCACCGCGATGCCGTACGTGCCCTCGACGTCGCGCAGGGCCGCGCCGACGGCCTGTTCGAGTCCGAGCCCCTTGCGCAGGTGCTTCTCGATCAGGTGCGCGAGCACCTCGGTGTCGGTGTCCGTGTGGAAGACATGGCCCTCCTTCTGGAGCGCCGCCTTGAGCGTGGAGTAGTTCTCGATGATGCCGTTGTGCACGAGCGCGACCGTGGCCTGCTCGTCGGTGTGCGGGTGCGCATTGACGTCGTTCGGCTCGCCATGTGTGGCCCAGCGGGTGTGGGCGATGCCATAGACCCCGTTGGGCCGGTCGGTCTGGAGCTTGGCCTCGAGGTGGCGGATCTTGCCCGCGACCTTCACCACGTGCAGACGGCCGTCCTGTTGCA
>CADEFY010000206.1 GCA_902826705.1 uncultured bacterium | reverse complement strand
ACAGGAGTCGCATCAGTGCCCCGACCCGCGGCGATGCAGCGTGTGCTCCTTGTGGCAGTTGAAGCAGCGGTAGAGCAGGTCCGCCTGGCCCGTGGGCCAGTCCACATGATCGCTGCGGCCACAGCCGGGACATGAGATGCGCACGCGCTCGGTGGCGCCGGTGGGCGTCGGGGATGAGTGCGACATGAGGCCTCCATCGGGCAGGGGGGACCAGCGCGAGGTTCCGGCGGAGCAGTATAGCCGCCGGCCGGGAGCGGCGCGCGTCAGCGCCGATAGCGGCGCACGTAGACGCCGAGGCAGGCGTCCTGCACGACGTGGATCCCCGCGTCGGTGAGCCGCGCCGCGGCCGCGTCGTGGCGGATGCCGCTCTGCAGCCACACGTGCGCTGGTCGGCGCTCGGGCGGCAGGGCGAGCAGCTCGTCGGCGAGCCCAGGGATCGCCTCGATGCGGCGGAACACGTCGAGCACGTCGATGCCCGGTGGCAGGTCCGCCACGCTCGGGAGTGTGGGCTGGCCGAGTGCGTGTGGCACGCGGGGATTGACGCCGATCAGCTCGATCCCCGACTCGGCGAGCACCTGTGGCACCGTGAAGGCGGGCGCGTCGGGGTCGGCGACGCCGTCCTTGATCCCCACCACGGCCACGCGCTGCATGCGGCGCGTGAGCTCGGCGCGGTGCGCCTCGTCATCCTGCCAATGTGCGTGCTCGGTCATGCCTCGTCGGATGCCGCGGCCCGGCCGAGCGGTTCGCCGCGCAGGATCTGTGGCAGCAGCCGGGTGAACGCCGAGCGTGCCATCGCATGGTCGGCGCCGGCCTCGCGCACCGCCTGCAGTCGCTCATGCTCCACATGTGAGCCGAACGCCACCATGGGCAGGGCGCTCGTGCGCGGGTCCTGCTTGAGCGCGCGCACGAGGCCGGCGGCATCGCCGTCGGCATGCAGGTCGAGCAGCAGGAGGTCCGGCGGCTGCCCCGTGATCCGCTCCAGCGCCTGGGGCATGCCGAGCAGGGACACCTCGACGCCCACGGCCTTGGCGGTGGCGGCGATGCGCGTCGCGAAGAACAGGTCGGGGACGATGGCGATGACACGACGCATGCAGCGACCTCCGCGAGTGCAGAGTTCCTGACGGGGGCCGCGGGGGCGGCTCGCGCGCGATCTGGGCTCGGTGCCCGGACGCGGCCTGTGCATCGGCAGCATGCGCCCCGCGTGCGGCGCCCGGCAAGCGACGCGAGAGACGAGAAGCCCGGTGACCGTGAGGTCACCGGGCTTCCGTGGGAGGCGTACGGGCGTACGGCCCGTTGGGGCTCCGCGACTACTTGTACAGTGTCTTGATCTTGCCCCACGTGCTGGTCTGCGCCGGCACCGGGCACGACGGCGCATCGAACTTGCCGTTCGGGTGCGCGATGTAGCCGGTCGGCAGGCCCGACACGGCCCACAGGCCGTTCATCAGACCGATGCCGCCCTTGGCCTGGCACAGCTGCGTCGAGCCGCTGCCGCCGAGCACCGTGTAGCGGCCGCGGAACGAGCCGTTCACCGTGCCGAAGCTGCTGCGCGTGATGCTCGTGACCAACGAGTCGACGCTGCCCGAGAGCACCACGGTGCCGTCGAGGTAGTTGGCCGGCACGGTGGCGTTGGGCGGGTTGATCGGCATGGCCGTGGCCGCCGGCGCGTTGCGCGGCGTGCCCTCGTACACCGCGAACGTGCCACCCGTGTAGACGGTGGTGTACGCGGTGCCGCTGGTGCCGAACGGCGCCGTGGTGGTACCACTCGACGTACCGGTCAGCACGACCGTGTACTCCTTGAGCGGGTCGTTCGGGTCGAGCGCCGCGAACGGTGCGCACCAGAGCGACAGCACGCCCACGACCGTCACCTGATTGCCGGCCGTGGAGTTGAACGTGGCCTGGTTGTAACCAGGCTCATAGGCGAAGCCGTTCGCGTCCCACTTGAACAGGATGTTCGTGCCCGTGCCCGTGGTGCACTGGGCCGAGGCCGTGGGTGCGATGACCGTGGCAGCGAGGACCATCAAGATCGCCGCCGCTCCGAGAATCCTCTTCATATGCAACCTCCCATGGCGCCGAGACGCCGGATGTCAGGTCTGAGGCCTAGCGGTACAGGCGCTTGAGAGAGCCCCACGAACCGTGACGCGAGTTCGTGGCGGTCGGGATGACGAGTTCACCGGAGAGCTGGTTGACGTAGCCGTCAGGAACCGTGGCGTTCGGACGACCGGCCAAGCCGCTCATGATCCAGCCGGCCTGCAGGCCCGGCGGGATCTGGCCGAGGAGCGAGCCCTCGTCGAGATTGGCGTTGCCGAGGAAGTTGCCCTGGCTGGTGCTGTAGTCGTAGATCAGCACGAGCTGGTCGACGTCGGCACCGAGGATCAGGCTGCCGTCCTCGAACGTGCTGGGCGACGTCGCGTTCGGCGGGTTGATGCCGTACACGGCCGCAGTGCCCGTGGAGCGCGAGTCCTCGAACGCACGCACGCGCGCGTTGTCCTGGAAGGACACCTCGAGGAAGTCACCCACGAGCGTGCTCGTGGCCACGGTCGCATCGTAGAGATGGAACGTGTACTCGTTGGCCACCATGTCCGGCCCCACGACGATCGGGCTGAAGGACGTGATGAATCCGACCGCGTGATAGTCGTCGGTCACGGCCAGGAAGTTCGGCACCGCCGCGCGGTTGACCTTGAGGCCACCCGGAGCTGCGGACTGCACGTAGTCGAAGCCGGTGAAACCGAACAGAGTCTGCGTCTGAGCGTACGCAGGAGCGGCGAATGCGACCGCCGCCAGAAGGAGTAGCCAAGCACGACGCTTCATCGAGCACCTCCCATGGGATCCTGATGGACATCTACTGCGCGGTCGGACCAGCGGTGAGCGATGCGAACGCACACCGATCCCCACTGGCGGCGGGCGGGGGGTACACCCGCCTGGACATCTTGTCGAAGACCGCACCCGCCCCACGTCCGATCACGGGAAGCGAGTGTGTCTCGTCGGCGGGCCTCACGGGACACGCCGGACCAACGAGACGAGAAGTCGCAGCCGGAGTATAGAGCCGCGCGCAGACCGCGCAAGGGGAAGAATTGCAGCAGCTTGCCGGTGAGCACGCGTTCTCGCGAAGGGTTCAGTCGGACTGCACGCGGCGCGGTCCGGCGGGCGACTCGAGGGGCTCGACCGAGGCGGCGGAGGGGGTGAGTTCAGCCTCACGCCAGATCGTGTCGCTGGACTGAACGGATCGCGAGCGCGAGCCCCAGCGCTCCCCCGGCGAGGCCCGCGAGCGCGGCGGCGAGCTCGGGCCCGAGTCCCGGCGACTCGAGCGCCCAGCCCACCGCCGACCAGCCTCCGGCCTGGAGCACCGCGACGAGCGAGGCCGCGAGCCGGCCGCCCAGCCCGAGCATCGCGCGCGGATGGATCCAGTCGCGGTCGCCCGCGATCGCGCCCGTGGCGAGCCCGATCCCGGTCGCGAGCGCCCACGCGCCCACGCCGAGCAGCGCGGCGTGGGCGAGCGCTTCGGGTGCGGGGGCGATCGACACGGCGATCGCGGACCCGGCGAGCAGCATGATCGGCAGCGAGAGCGCGGCGACGCCGACGGCACGTCGCAGCACCCAGCCGCGCACGCCCACCGGCGAGAGCGCCGCCCACGCGATCAGGTGCCGCTCGAGCGGCAGCGCGCGCGCGGCCACTTCGTAGCCGAGGCCGGTGGCGAGCAGCACCAGCATGCTGCGCGCGAGTGCGCCCGCCGGCAGCTCGAGCACGGGACTGAGCACGAGCGGCAGCAGCGCCCAGAGTACGCCGGCCGTGGCGATGTCGACCGCCAGCGTCCAGTCGCGTGCGAGCAGGGCCGCGTCGCGGCGCAGGAACGCGGTGGTCCAGGTGCGCGCGCGCGCGAACCGGCGCAGCCGTCCCGCGCGGAACGGACCGGAGGCCGCGCGCGACTGCACCGCATCGAGCCATCGGTGTGCGGCGGCCCAGGCGAGCAGCGCGGCCGCGGCGGCCGCGAGCGCGAGCCAGACCCAGGCCCGACCGGTGCCGGTGAGGGCTTCCGCGGCCCACTGCGCAGGGGACCAGAGCGGAGGCGTGGGCAGGGTGGGCAGCGCGCCCGCGAACACGGCGTCCAGACCACGCTCGCGATCGACGCGCGGGAGCAGGAACGAGCCGGCCAGCCAGCTCAGGGTCACGACCAGCGTGGCGAGCAGCCCCAGCGCCTCGCGCAGTCGCGCCGCGGGCACGATGCGGAGCAGCGCGAGGGCGATCGTGATGCCCGACCCCAGCGCGATGACCCAGAGCAGCGCGAGCACCGGCGGCAGCAGCGCCGAGCGCGCGAGCATCCCGGGGTACGCCGCCGTGAGCCCGATCCACGCGGGCAGCGCGAACGTGAGCAACATGCCACTGCTCTGCGGCAGCGTGCGCACCAGCTCGATGCCGAGCAGCTGATGCGGCGCGAGCGGGGCGCGCCGGAGCAGGTCGAGTTCGGGCGCGGCGACGAGCCGGGTGACCGCGAGCTGCAGGTCGAGCACCAGCATGCCGAGCAGCGCGAGCTGCAGCACCCAGGCGAACACGCGCACCGCGATGGCCTCCGGCACGCTCGCGTCCGCGAGGGTCGCGAACGACTGCAGGAAGGTCCACACCAGGAACGCCGCGAGCATCGCGCCGATCAGCAGGCCGGCCGCGCCGCTGCGCGAGCCGAGCTGCGAGGCCGCGAGCCGCAGTTCGGTCCGCAGCACGCCGCGCAGGTTCATGCGCCGGTCGCTCCGGGTGGCGACTGGTGCTGCATGAAGACCTCCTCGAGCGACGCACCGGTGCGTTCCCCGCGCAGTTCGGTGAGCGTGCCGTCGGCCACCACGCGGCCCCGACGCAGGATCACCACGCGGTCGCACACGCGCTCCGCCACCTCGAGCAGGTGCGTGGACACGAGCACGCCGCCGCCGGCCGCAGCGTGCGCGCGCAGGAGGTCCTTGAGCGTCCGCGCGGCGGGCGGGTCGAGCCCCACGAGCGGCTCATCGAGCATCAGCAGCGCCGGTTCGTGTAGGACCGCCATGGCCACCGCGAGCTTCTGCCGCATACCGAGGGACGCCTGCTCGAGCCGCTGGTCGGCCACCTCGGTGAGGGCGAGCTGAGCCAGCAGCGCTTCGCCGCGTTCGCGTGCGCGGGCGGCGGGCACGTCGTAGAGCGCGGCGATGAACTCGAGATGCTCGCGATGCGTGAGCCGCTCGTGCACGAACGGCCGGTCGGGCACGAAGCCGAGCGCCGCACGGGCTGCTCGCGGCGCGGACGCCAGATCATGACCCGCCACCACGACGCGGCCCGCATCGGGCTGCAGCAGCCCGCAGGCGCAGCGCAGCGTGGTGGTCTTGCCTGCGCCATTGGCTCCGAGGAACCCCACGATCTCGCCGGCGCGCACCGTGAGCGAGAGCGCGTCGACCGCGGTGAACGTGCCGTATCGCCGCACGAGCCCGGTGATCGCGAGTGCCGGAGGGCGTTGGTCGGTCACGCCGAGATCGCCTCGGCGAGCAGCGGCAGGCTCACGTCGTAGCGGTACGACACGTTCATGTGCGCGTCGTCGTACTCGAGGTGCGTGTGCGCGATGCCGCGTGCCTGCAGCGCACGCACGAACAGCCTCAGCCCGAGGTGCAGGTGGTATTCGTCGCGGGTGCCGCAATCGAGGTAGACGAGCTTCATGTGGCGCAGCGCGTCGGCATGCGCCTCCAGCAGCGAGAGGGGATCGTGCGCCACCCAGCGCTGCCACACGTCGTCGCGGAACGCCCCGGTCGCCAGATCGAACGGCAGCGCCACGCCGAGATCGGCCGCGGGGTCGGGCGAGTAGCATGCGGCCATGCCGAGGATCTCGAAGCCGGTGAAGTCCGACTTGGACTTCTGTGGGCTCGCGTGGAAACGGGTCAGGAACGCGCCGGCGCCACCTGCCCGCTGCAGCACGTCGCAGGCCTTGGCGATCTCGGGCCGATAGCAGTACTCGAAGTACACATCGCCGCTGTGCGAG
>CADEFY010000205.1 GCA_902826705.1 uncultured bacterium | reverse complement strand
GGACTGGTGCATCTCGCGGCAGCTCTGGTGGGGCCATCGGATCCCGGTGTGGTACCGCGGCGACGAGATGGTGGTGTCGCTCGAGCCGCCTCAGGGCGAGGGCTGGCGGCAGGACGAGGACGTGCTGGACACCTGGTTCAGCTCGTGGCTCTGGCCGTTCGCCACGCTCGGCTGGCCCGAGAAGACGAACGACCTGGCGCGCTACTACCCCAACAGCCTCATGGTCACCGGCAGCGACATCATCTTCTTCTGGGTCGCGCGGATGATCATGGCCGGCTACCACTTCATGGGCGAGGCGCCGTTCGCGCATGTCTACTTCACGAGCATCGTGCGCGACGCGCAGGGCCGCAAGATGTCGAAGTCGCTCGGCAACTCGCCCGACCCGCTCGCCATGATCGACCAGTACGGCGCCGACGCCGTGCGCTTCACCATGATCCAGACGCCCACCGGCCAGGACCTGCTGTTCGAGGAGAAGCGGCTCGAGTCGGGCAAGTTCTTCGCCAACAAGCTGTGGAACGCGAGCAAGCTCGTGCAGATGCGGCTGGGCGGCGAGGACCTGGGCACGGTGCGCGAGTCGCAGCTCACGCTCTCGCTGGCGGACCGCTGGATCCTGTCGCGGTTCGACAACACCGTGAAGGACGTGACGCGCAACCTGAAGACCTATCGCTTCGCCGAGGCGGCGCAGAACGCCTATCACTTCGCGTGGAACGAGTACTGCGACTGGTATCTGGAGATGGCCAAGCCGCGTTGGGCGCTGGCCGACCAGGAGACGCCGCTCACGCCCGAGCAGCGCGCCGACCTGCGTACCGTGCGGTGGGTGTCGTGGAAGGTGCTCGATGGCATCCTGCGGCTCCTGCATCCGTTCATGCCGTTCGTGACCGAGGAGCTGTGGCAGGCGCTGCCACACGACGGCGACACGCTGGCGCATGCCGCGTGGCCGCGTGCCCGCAAGGCCCGCATCGATACCGCGGCCGAGCAGGAGGTGGACTTCCTGCAGCGTGTGGTGGTGGCGGTGCGCAACCTGCGTGCGGAGTCCAAGCTCGCACCGGGCAAGGCCGTGCCCGTGATGATCCGGGGCGAGGCCGCGCAGCTCGAGCTGCTGGCGCGGCTCGAACATCAGTTGAAGCCGCTGGCCCGCATCGAGTCGCTGCAGCTCACGCGCGACGGGGCGCGGCCCGCGGTGGCGGCGTCCGCCGTGGTGGACGGCGCCGAGGTGTTCCTGCCGCTCGAGGGGCTGATCGACCTGGCGGAGGAGCGCGGCCGGCTCGCGCGCGAGGCCGAGAAGCTGCTCGGCGAGCTCGAGGGCGTGAAGAAGAAGCTGCGCAACCAGGACTTCCTCGCCAAGGCAAAGCCCGACATCGTGGAGCGCGAGCGCACGCGTCTGGCGCAGCTCGAGGAGACCCTGGCCAAGCTCAAGCGCTCGCAGGAGAGCTTGAGTGTGAAGTCCGACTAGGTCCTGTTCGAGGACTCCACGCGCGCACGTGGCGTTCTCGATCAGGACCTAGCGCGTCGTCGGCAGCGAGTCAGGGGCGGCGGCGCGCTGGTAGCGCACCGCGCGCACGTATCCGCTGGCCGAGTCCCACTGGCGCCGCTCCACCTCGACACGGCCCTCGGCGGCCACGCGCTCGGCGCGTCGCGCCACCTCGCGACGCACCTCGCTGTTGGCGCTGCGCACCAGCACCCACACGTCATCGAACGGCGCGGCGTCGGCGCGCGCCTTCGCTTCGAGTTCATCGAGCTGCCGCGGCGTGAAAGCGGCGGCGAACGGCTCGGCCGGGTGCCCCACTTCGCGCACCTCCACCGCGAGTGTGTCGCGGTGCACGTAGTAGGCGAGCGGGTCGGCGTCATAGGTGACGAGCGCCACCGTGTGCCCGGCCTCGGCGCTTCGTGACAGGTGCGCGGCGGCATCGCGCCACGGTTCCTTGGAGTAGTCGGTGCGGTAGCGCAGCAGTCCCAGCACCGCCGCTGCCACCACCAGGACCGCGAGCGCGTCACGCAGCACGCGAGCGGCGCGGATCTCGGCCAGGGCGAGCGCCGCGAGCACGGCCAGGTAGGGGGTGGTGAACACGAAGTAGCGCGGCAGGAAGAGCGGCTTCTGGAACGAGACCACGAACACGAGCAGCAGTGGCACCAACCACGCGGCCCATGCCACGCGCGCCACGTGCCCGCGCGCCCCGGGCCGCGGCAGCATGGGCAGCGTGACGAGCAACAGCATCAGCGTGGGAAACGACACGAGCGCCCACGCCAGCAGCCGCGGCATGAACCGCTCCAGTCCCGGCAGGCTCGAGCCGGGTGGCGGCGTCACGAGCGGGACCGGGGAGACGAGCACCGCACGAAGCACCTTGAACACGCCGCTCGCGTCGGGCTCGTCGATGTACCAGTGGCTGCTCGCCAGATGCGCCGTCATCTCGCGCGACGCCCACGCCCACGGCGCGTAGGCCAGCGCGGCCGCCGCCAGTGCAAGCAGCCAGGGCAGCATCCGCCGCCGCGCCGCGGGCGTGACCAGTGCGATCGCCGCCTGCGCCGGAACGGCGAGCAGCGCCAGACTCTGCGTCCACAGACCGAGCGCCGTGGCGACCGCGTAGGCCGGCCATGCACGGGGCCGGTCGGCGGCGATGCCGCGTGCGAACAGGTAAGTGCCGAGCACGCCGAACAGGGCGACAGTCATGTAGGTGCGCGCTTCCTGCGCGTACATCACCTGATACGGCGAGAGGGCCACGAGCAGCGCCGCGAACGCGCTCTCGCCGCGGGGCAGCGCGAGCCGCGCGAGGCGGTACGTCAGCCAGACGAGCCCGAGCGAGGCGAGCATGGGCACGGCGCGCAGCATGGCCTCGCTGTCGTCGCCGCGGATCGCGAGCTTGGTGAGCAGGTAGTGGAGCGGAGGGCTGGCGTCGCGTTCGAGGCATCGCCGCAGCAACTCTGGCACCGGCAGCGATGCGGCGGTCCACGTGGAGCCCTCGTCGGTCCACAGGCTGCGGCGCCCCAGGTCGATCGCGCGCACCGCGCCCGCCACGCCGAGCACGAGCGGGAACGCCCACGTGGGCCCGGCGCTGCGCCGCTGCGAGACCCAGTCGGACATCAGCCGCTCGCCAGCAGCGCGTCCAGGATGTGATGTGCCGCGCGGCCGTCGCCGTAGGGCGCTGCCCAGCCGCCGCGGCGCGTGTGCATGGTGCGCGCGGCGGCCACGATGCGCTCGGCGTCGGCGCCGGCGAGGACGTTGGCGCCCACCTCCACCGACTCCGGGCGCTCAGTGTTGTCGCGTAGCGTCACACATGGCACGCCGAGTGCGCAGGCCTCCTCCTGCAGGCCGCCCGAATCGGACAGCGTCATCGCCGCCTGCGCGTGCAGTCCCAGGAAGTCGAGGTAGGGCAGCGGCGGCAGCGCGCGCACACCGGCGCCGAACGCGAGCGACCGCTCGGCCATGACCTTGGTGGTGCGCGGATGCACGGCGCACAGCACCTCGAGGTCGAGGGCCGCGGCCGCGGCGCTCAGCCCGGAGAGGATGCCCACGAGCCGCTCGGGCCGGTCGGTGTTCTCGGCGCGATGCACCGTGGCGAGGGCGTAGCAGCCGGGCGTCACGCCGAACCGCGCCGGGACGCCGCGCGCCTCGGCCCGCGGGCGCTGGTGCATCAGCTCGTCGACCACCGTGTTCCCGGTGACGAAGATCCGCGACTCGGGCAGGCCCTCGCGGAGCAGGCGCGCACGGCTGTGTTCGGTGGGAGCGTAGAGATGATCCGAGATCTGGTCCGTGAGGATGCGATTGACCTCCTCCGGCATGGAGCGGTCGTCGCTGCGGAGCCCAGCCTCGACATGCCCCACGCGGATCCCCAGTTTGTGCGCGCAGAGCCCTGCGGCGAGCACGGAGTTGGTGTCGCCCTCGACCAGCACCCAGTCTGGCCTCTCGCGCTCGTAGATCGGGATCAGTCCCGTGACGATCGCGCCGATCTGGTAAGCCTGCGTGCCGGAGCCCACGGCGAGATTGGTGTGCGGCGTCGGCAGCCCGAGCTCCTCGAAGAACACCCCATCCATCTCGTAGGAGTAGTGCTGTCCGGTGTGAAGCAGCGTGAATGGCACGTTGCGTTCGGTGCAGGCGCGCACGAGCGGTGCCATCTTGATGATCTCGGGCCGTGTCCCCACGAGGATCGCGACCTTCACCGTGCGGCGCTCCGCTTCGCTGCCGCCTCGAGCGCGGCCACCTGCTCGGGCCGGTAGTGCTGCATGCGCTCGATCCGCCGCTTGACGAGCAGGGACAACGTGCTGCGGATGGTGCGCAGCACCTTCATCTTGCTCTGGCCCACGCGGCCGCCGTAGTCGAGCACGAAGCCCAGTTCCTGCACCTTCACATCGAGCGGGCCCAGACGCAGCAGCAGATCCATCACGGCCTCGAACCCGCGCGCCGTGCAGAGCTGATCGCCGTACACGGCGCGCGCGCGCGCGAGTAGCGGGATGCGATAGGCGCGGAAGCAGCATGTGTAGTCGCGCACGCCCGGGATCGGGTAGATCGAGCGGAACAGCACGCTCGCCACGTCGCTCAGCGCGCGACGATAGCCCGGCACGCCGTGCACCTCGGCGCCGGAGCGGTAGCGCGACGCGATGCTCAGGTCGGCGCCGTCCCGCACGAGCTTCACGAGGTCGGGGATCATCGCGGGCGGGTGCGTGTTGTCGGCGTCGAGCGTGACGAGGATGTCGTCGGGCTGCGCGCGGTCGAGCACCCAGTAGATGCCGGTGCGCAGTCCCGCACCGAGGCCCATGTTCTGTGCATGCGACAGCACCGTCAGCGCCAGCTCACCGCCCGACTCGGCCACTGCCGCCTGCGCCTCGGCCACCGTCCGGTCGGTGGACCCGTCATCCACCAGCACGGCGGTGTACGCCTCGTTGCGGCCGCGGTATGCCTGCCAGAGTGCGAGCAGCGTGGGACGGATCACCTTCTCCTCGTTCCACGCCGGGAAGATCACCCAGATCATGCGACCGCCGCGGCGCCGCCGAGCTGAAGATCGGCCTGCATCTCGGGGATCATCTGGTCGACCACGGCACAGCAGGAATTCCACGAGTTGACGCGCGGGTACACCTGCGCGGTGCACGCGAGGTAGAGCTTGCCGGGGATCACGCGAGTGGGGGGAAGCGTGCGCGCGTAGCCGGTGGTCCAGATCGGCTCCACGAAGGGCGCTCGGAACACGAACGTCTCCTTCACACTCGCCGCGGCCTCGGGGAACAGCCGCGTGAGATCGGCGCGGTGCACCGCCAGCAGCTGGTCGTCCGGGAGCTGGAACAGCGGCGTGTCGCGGTGCGTGTAGTTGACGAGGTAGTTGACGTGCATGCCCTGCGAGCGGGCGAGTGGCACGAGATTGCTCATCTCGATCACGCCCTGCGCGGTGACGCCAGAGTCGACCCACGGCATCCAGTAGTACGAGGTGAGCGGCTTCTCGGTCAGGAACACGCTGCTCACCACGCCCTGGTAGTCGAGCTTCAGGTCGCGCACACGATCGGGCACCGGCAGCGCGCGGGTGAGCTTCTGGAATGCGATGAGCGGCAGCGTGCAGACCACCGAGTCGAACGCGTGGCGTGAACCGTCCTCGAGCGTCAGCTGCACTCCGGACGCGTCCATGGCCAGTGCCGCGGCGCGTGTACGCAGGTGGATCGCCGCGCCGCGCTGGCGCAGCGTGTCGGCGAACGCGTCGATCAGGGAGCGGTACCCGCGCTTCAGGCAGCCCTTGCGCTCGGGCCCGCTCGTCTTCTCACGATTCATGCGGCTCGAGAGCCACAGCGCCGGCAGCGCCGAGTAGTGGTCGCCGATCTTGGCCGACAGCAGCGGCTTCCAAAGCACCTCGAAGCAGCGATCGCCCACCAGTTTGCGCACCCACTCCTCGGCGGTGATGTCGTCGAGCTTGGGGTGCAGGCCCTGATGCCGCGCGCGCAGGCCGAGCAGCCCCATGCGCAGGCGCTCGAGGATCGTGAGCGGACCGAACGACAGGAGGCCGCGCGGCGTGTTCATGGGCCAG
>CADEFY010000204.1 GCA_902826705.1 uncultured bacterium | reverse complement strand
CCGGCGTCAACCTGCCCATGCTGCTCGACTTCCTGCACAACCGCGAGCGATTGCCGCTCGCGGAACTGGTCGAGCGGCTGCAGCAGAAGGGGCGCGACAGCATCCGGATCCAGCGCGGCCAGCCCGCATGAGCTGGTTGCTCCACCGGATCGACGACCGATTGATCCATGGCCAGGTGCTGGTGGCGTGGGGGCAGCGCATGGACCCGGCCCGCATGCTCGTGGTGGATGACGCGGTCGCCGCGAGCGGGTGGGAGCGCCAGTTGTTCCTCGAGGCCGCGCCCGGCATCGACGTGCGGGTGATGACCGTGGCCGAGGCTGCAGCCGCCTGGCCGCAGGAGGCCGCCGCCCCGGGCGGCGCGTTCCTGCTCGTGCGCGATCTCGCCACGGCTGCGCGCCTCGTGGCAGCGGGGGCGCGACCCGCGGTGTTCAACGTGGGCGGGCTCCACTACGCGCCAGGCAAGGTCAAGATCAACGAGTACGTGTACCTCGATGACGCGGATCGAGCGGCCGCGCGCGCGCTCCGCGACGCCGGAGTGGCACTCGAGGTGCAGGACGTGCCGGCCTCGCGAGCCCAGCCGCTGGCCGAGCTCGACGGCGGGCTGCGCGCATGAACGGCGCGTGGGTGGGCACGGTGCTGTTGGGCGGCGTCGCCGCCCTCGACGCCACGCCGGTCGCGCAGACGCTGCTGTCGCAGCCGCTCGTCACCGCCACGGTGCTCGGCTTGATGTGGGGCGACCTGCCCACGGCGCTCAGCGTGGGCGTGGTGCTGCAGATCCTGGCGGCCAGCACGCTGCCCGTGGGCTCGCGCACCCCGGAGGACTACGCGACCGGCGGCGTCGTGGGCACTGGCGTCGCGCTGGCTCTCGGCGCGCATGCGCCGTTCGAGTACCTGCGGCAGAGCGCCATGCTGGTGGGCACGTTCGCCGGCATGCTGACGGCAGTCGGCGGCGTGCCGCTGATCAAGTGGCAGCGGCGCCGCAACGAGGGGCTGAGCCACTGGTGCGAGCAGGCGCTGCGTGCCGGCGACGAGCGCGCACTGGGCCGTGCGCACGCGGCTGCCGTCGCGCTGGCGTTCGGCGTCGGCGTGGCCTACTGCGCCGTGGCCATGGGTGCTGTGTTCCTGCTGACCCGCGGCGCCGTGGTGCAGGAGTCCATGCGGCTCGCGCGCGCCTGGGAACTGCTCCAGCCGCTGTGGCTCGGCTTCGGTTTCGCGCAGCTCCTGCATGCGTTCGTGCAGCGGCGCCTCACGCGCGCTGCGGTCTTCGGCGCCTCGCTCGTCGGCGCCTGGCTGGTGCTCGTCATGGAGTGGACGCGATGACGCACCTGCCGGGCTCCACGCTGCTCGCCATGGGATGGCGCGCCCAGCTCCTGCAGGCGACCTGGAACTTCGAACGCCAGCAGGGCGTGGGCTGGGCCTACGCGCTGCAGCCGGCGCTCGAGCGGCTGTACCCCGATGCCGCCACGCGCCACGAGCGGCTGGCCGAGCACACCGCCTACTTCAACACACAGCCCACGCTCGCCTCGCTGGCGCTGGGGGCGGTCGCGCGGCTCGAGGCGGACCGCGCGGCCGGCACCGGACCCGATGCCGCCGGCATCGCGCGCATCAAGTCGGTGCTGGGCTCCACGCTCGCAGCGCTCGGGGACCGGTTGTTCTGGTTCTCGCTGCGGCCGTTCGCCGCCGCCCTCGGAGTGCTGGTGGCGCTGGCGCGGCACGACTCGCCGTGGCCGGCCGTGGTGCTCTGGGCCACCTACGCCTCGGTGCACCAGGCGGTGCGGCTGCTGGGCGTGGGCTGGGGCTTCGCCAAGGGCCCGGCGGTGCTGGGGGGCGAACTGCGCAACCGGCTCGAGGCCGCGGTCACGGTGCTGGCCTATGCGGGCTGCATCGTGCTCGGTGTGGCCGTGGCGTGGTCGCTGGCCCCGGGAGGCGAGCCGCGCCCGGTCGCGCTACAGTCGGCGCTCGCTGCCGGACTCGGACTGGGGCTCCTGACGGCGCTGCGCGCCCGGCCTTCGCCCACCCAGTGGGCGCTGGCGCTCGGTGTGCTGGGCCTGATCGCCGCGTGGCAGCGGCTCGGACGATCCTGAGGCGTTCCAACGGAGGGAAGCTTGTCGGAGATCCAGCTCGTCATCCGCAACCAGCTCGGTCTGCACGCGCGGGCGTGCGCGTTGTTCGTGAAGACCTCCTCGAAGTTCAAGTCCGAGGTGCTGGTGGCGCGCGATGACCTCGAGGTGAACGGCAAGAGCATCATGGGCGTCATGATGCTGGCCGCCGAGGAGGGCGCCACGATCGTGGTCAAGGCCGACGGGCCCGACGCGGACGATGCGCTGGCCGCCATCCGCGAGCTGGTCGACGGCAAGTTCGGGGGCGAGCCTTGATCCTGCAGGGGATCGCGGCGTCGCCGGGCCTGGCCGTGGGACCCGTGCACCGGCTCGAGATCGAGGAGCTCTCGGTGCACGAGCGCGAGGTCGCGCCGAGCGATGCCGGCGCGGAGCTGGCGGCCTTCGCCGGCGCCGTCGAGTCGGCGCGCCGCGAGCTGTCGGGCATCCGCGACGGCATCGGCGCGGAACTGGGTCCGGACGAAGCGGCGATCTACGACGCGCACCTGCTGATCCTCGACGACCCCGAGCTGCGCAAGAAGGTCGAGCGCGGTGTGCGCGAGCAGCACCGCAACGCCGCGTGGGTGTTCCGCAGCGCCATGGCGGCGTTCGCCGCAGCCTTCGAGAAGCTCGAGGACGAGTACCTGCGCGAGCGCCAGGCCGACATCCTCGATGTGGAGCGCCGCGTGCTGCGGCACCTGCTCGGCAGTGACACGCGCCGCATGGAGGAGCTGAAGACGCCGTCGATCATCGTGGCCCACGACCTGGGCCCGAGTGAGGTGGCGAGTCTGCCCAAGGACCGCGTGCTCGCGTTCGTCACCGAGGTGGGGGGGCGCACGTCACACGGCGCGATCGTGGCGCGCGGCCGCGGCATCCCGGCCGTGGTCAGCGTGCGTGGCGCCACGCAGCAGGTGGCACAGGGCATGTGCGTGGTCGTGGATGGCGCGGCGGGCACCCTCGAACTGGAGCCCGATGCCGAACGGTTGAGCGTGTACGACACGCGGTTCGCGCGCCAGAAGGCCCGCCGCGAGGCCACGCGCGCGGTACAGGACCAGCCCGCCGTCACGCTCGATGGCAAGGCGATCGAGCTGGGCGCCAACCTCGAACTGCCCGAGGAGGCCGGCGAGGCGCTGGCCGCGGGCGCCGAGAGCATCGGCCTGTTCCGAACCGAGTTCTTCTATCTCAACCGCATCGACCTGCCGGGCGAGGAGGAGCAGTACCGCGCCTACGCCCGCGTCTGCGAGACGTTCGCGGGGCGGCCGGTGCTGTTCCGGAGCATGGACCTGGGCGGCGACAAGGTCGCGAGCTACCTGGGCGTGACGCACGAGACCAACCCGTTCCTCGGGTTGCGCGGCATCCGCCTGGCGCTGACGAGCCCCGACATGTTCCGCACCCAGTTGCGGGCGATCCACCGCGCCGCGGCGCATGGCCGGGCGCGGCTCATGTTCCCCATGGTGTCGAGCGTGGATGAGCTGGAGCGCGCGCTCGCGCTGCGCGACGAGGTGCTGGCCGAACTGGCGCGGGAGGGATGCGCGCACGACCCGAACGTGGAGACCGGCATCATGATCGAGACGCCGAGCGCCGTGTGGATGGCGGGCGAGTTGGCCAAGCGCTCGGCGTTCTTCTCGATCGGCTCCAATGACCTCACGCAGTACACGCTGGCCATGGACCGCGACAACGAGCGGCTGGCGGGGCTGTACGAGCCGCTCGATCCGGCGATCCTGCGCAGCATCGATCACGCCGCGCGCGCCGCCCATGCGGCGGGTCGCTGGGTGGGGGTGTGCGGCGAGATGGCCGGTGATCCACACACGGCCGTACTGCTGGTGGGGCTTGGCGTCGACGAGATGAGCATGTCGGCGTTCGACCTGCCGCGCGTGAAAGCGGCCGTGCGCTCGATCCGCCACGAGGCAGCGCGCGCGATCGCGCAGCAGGCGCTCGCGATGCCCAGCGCGGCGCACGTGCGCGCACTGGTTCGAGAGCAGATCGACGCGATGCTGCCGAGCCACCTCGCCTACGAACGACTGCAGTGACCCCCTTGCCGGAGACTCCCGAGATGGAGAGCCGCACCGATTCCCTGGAACCGCCGTACGGCGATCGCGACCCGCGCGGCATGGCCGCGCTGGTCGAGGCGCTGCCCGACCACATCGAACAGGCGCTCGCGCGCTCCGCATCCTCGCCGTGGACGCCGCCCGCGCGCGAGCCCGACCTGCTCGCCTATGGCGGCATGGGCGGTTCGGGCATCGCGGGCGAACTGGTGGCGGCGACGATCGCCGACACGGCGCCGCGCGCGTTCGTGGTGGTGCGCGACTACCGCTGGCCCGCGTGCGTGAGCGCCCACTCGCTCGCCGTGCTGTCGAGC
Organism: uncultured bacterium; assembly: GCA_902826705.1. Taxonomy (GTDB): domain Bacteria; phylum Eisenbacteria; class RBG-16-71-46; order RBG-16-71-46; family RBG-16-71-46; genus CADEFY01. The sequence goes on along the minus strand of CADEFY010000204.1, from coordinate 1,590 downwards.
AACAGCGGGAACACCGAGGAGACGCTGGCGCTGGCGGCCGAGGCCGAGCGCCGAGGCGTGCCCGCGATGGCGCTGGCCTCGGGCGGCGCGCTCGCCGAGCAGGCCCGCCGGCTGGGTTGGCCGCTGCAGGGCATGCCGGGCGGCATGCCGCCGCGTGCGGCGCTGTTCCACGGCTGGGTGCCCGTCTCGATGGTGCCGCATGCGCTCGGCTGGGCCCCGGACCCGGCGCCTGCGTGGCGCGAGGCCGCCGCACGCCTGCGCGCCCGGCACGCCACGCTCGGACTGGCCGTGCCCGAGTCCGCCAACCCGGCCAAGCAGATCGCTCGGGCGCTGCATGGGCGGCGGGTGCTCGTGTACTCGGGCCCCGGCATGCTGGCCGCGATGGGCGTGCGGTGGCGACAACAGCTCAACGAGAATGCTAAGGTCCTCGCCCATTCGGCGGCGGTGCCCGAGCTGGACCACAACGAGATCGTGGGCTGGCAGGGAGCCGAGCCGGGACGTGGCGACCTGGCGATCGTGGTGCTGATCGATCGCGAGGACACCGCCGAGACCCGGCTGCGGCTCGAGGTGACGCTGGACTACGCCCGATCCCGCGGCGCCGCCGTGCACACCGTCGAGAGCGAAGGGGAGAGCCGCATCGCGCGACTCGCCACGCTCGCTCAGATGGCCGACTTCGTCAGCCTCCACCTCGCGCTGCTCGGCGCGGTGGACCCCACCGACATCACCAGCATCGACCTGCTCAAGCGCCGCCTCGCCGAGAGTCGCGCCTGACCCACCCCGACCTGCTCGCGAGGCCTGCTCGCGGCCGGAACCCCAGAGGAGCATGAAGATGGCGGCACGCCACCTGTTCACGTCCGAGTCCGTCACCGAGGGCCATCCCGACAAGATCGCGGACCAGATCAGCGACGCCGTCCTGGACGCGATGCTCGCGCAGGACCGCACGAGCCGCGTGGCCTGCGAGACGATGGTGACCACCGGGCTCGCCGTGGTGGCGGGGGAGATCACCACCAAGGCGTACGTCGAGATCCCCAAGCTCGTCCGCTCGGTGATCCACGACATCGGATACAACGACGCCACCTACGGGTTCGACTCGCACACGTGCGCCGTGATGACCACGATCGACCAGCAGTCGCCGGACATCGCGATGGGCGTCAACACGGGCGGCGCGGGCGACCAGGGGCTCATGTTCGGCTATGCCTGCAACGAGACCACCGAGCTCATGCCGCTGCCGATCATGCTCGCCCACAAGATGGCGATGCGGCTGTCGCAGGTGCGCAAGAAGGGGCTCGTCGACTACCTGCGCCCCGACGGCAAGACCCAGGTGACGGTGGAGTACGAGGGGCCGTTCCCCGTGCGTGTCGACACCGTGGTGCTGTCCACGCAGCACTCCGAGAAGGTGTCGCAGGCGAAGATCAAGCGCGACATGATCGAGAAGGTGATCATGCCGCTGCTGCCCAAGAAGCTCTTGAAGGGCAAGGCGCCGCGGTTCCACATCAACCCGACCGGCAACTTCGTGGTGGGCGGGCCGATGGGCGACTGCGGCCTGACGGGTCGCAAGATCATCGTGGACACCTACGGCGGCATGGGCCG
>CADEFY010000203.1 GCA_902826705.1 uncultured bacterium | reverse complement strand
GAACTGCAGCTCCACTACGTCGGGCGCCAGCCGCGCCGCTTCGGCGTATGCCCGCGCGGCCTCGGCCGAGCGCTTGGCGGCGGTGTGCGAATCGCCCTCGTCCTCCAGGTTGTACGCGCGCCGCAGCCGCAGCAGCCGCCGCAGCTCGACCAGCGGCTCGGGGTGATCCTCGACGCGCAGGTTGACGAGGTAGTCGTTCCACGTCTGCCCGCTCGGCGTTCCCTTCACCACCACGATCGCCGCCGATTGCCGACCGCGGATGTCGCCGCCGGCGGCCTCACCGGCCTCGAGCGCCACCATGAGCCGCTCGGCCAGGTCGCCGCGCGCCTGCGTGTACGCCTGCTGCATCGCCGGCCACACGGTGGCATTGGCCATCAGGTTCGCCTGCAGGCTGGCCTGGCCCGCCCGCGCATCGCCCGCATCGGGGATGCAGGCGGGCCCGGTCCATGCCGCCACGCCGCCGTGCGCATCGACCATGGCCACCTGCCGGCCGTCGCGATGCGGGTCGGCGCGCAGCAGTGAATCGAGTGCCTGCTGCGCGGTGAGGCCTGCACGCATCAGGTCCAGGCCGCGCGGGCCGTAGTCGACGAGCACCAGCGACTGCGTGGCCACCGCGCCCACGCCGGCCTCCACCCACGGCACGATCGGCCCCACCGAGAAGTAGTGCGACTGCACCGCCACACCCAGCTCACCGGTGACCGAGTCGCGCGCCACGATCGAGTACGTGTGGGCCAGCGGCATCGGCGAGCGGCCGGGCGGCACGACCGCGACGGCCGGCGCGGCGGGGACCAGGGCGATCACGAGCGAGATCGCAGTGAGCGGCAGGGACGCGCGCATGCAGCCTCCGGGGCGAGAGTGGGGCGAGCGGACGCCCCACTATAGCCCCGGTGATCGGCGCGGGTCTCCGATCGGAACTAGACCGAGACGGGTGTCACGACTCCCGTGTCGAGGTCGAGCAGGTACTGGAACCGCTCGTCCACGACCAGCGGCACATAGCGCGTGCCGTTGAACGTGACCACCACCGACACCTCGTAGTCGTCGGCATACGAACCGTTGGCCGTCTGCGCAGCGCGATGGCCGTCCACCGCCCAGCTCGCGGAACCCGAAGCGGGGTAGGGGTGGGACTCGAGCGGCTTGGTGCGCGTGACCTGCGCCATGCCGCCGGTGCAGCGGAGCGTCAGCTGCGCCTCGCCCTCCTGGCCCGAGTAGTTCGCCTGGAGCGTGTCCGAGCGCGTGGCGGACACCGTCACCTGCGGTGCGCTCGCGAGCAGCCCCGACAGGTCGACGTCGGCCGCGTGGCCCATGGTCGCGTTGAACCCCACATCGGAGTACGTACCGCGGCCGGTCTGGTGCGTGACCACGCGCGCCGTGGTGGCCGAGTCGAATGCCATCTGCTCATTGCCCGCCGCGTCGTACCACGTGACGTCGAACGTCCACGCCACGTCGCTCTCGCCGCGCACGCGCAGCGCGCTGTTGCCGCGGCCGCGGTGCATGTTGAGGCCGCGCGAGTCGGCGAACGCGACCGGAGCATGCGCGGTGCTGGGCACGCTCGTCATGTCGGGCGAGAGCATGACCAGGAACGCCACCTGTTGCGCGACCTCGTTCGCCTGGTTCTGCGAGATGGGGGCGGGCGCGGTGGTCCTGCTCGTGCCGCAACCCGTCAGCGCGAGGAGCGCGGCGAGTGCGGCGGCAGTGGTACGGAGATGCGAGGTCACGAGGCGGCCTCCACGGAGCGGGACGAGCGGGTGCGGCGGTCAGCCGGAGCGGCTCGTACCCCTGCAACGTCGGTGCCATGGAGGCGCGGGCCCGCGGGCGCAGGCAATTGCGCCTGCATCCCGCCGTCCGCGCCGCGCAGGGAGCGCGGCGGGCATTGCGTCCTGCCCGGTCGCCCGCGCGCTCAGCGCACGCGCAGCACGCGGCGCGTGAACACCGCTCCGGCCCCCTGCACGCGCACGAACGCCACGCCCGCCGGCGCCTCGAGGCCGCGGTCATCGCGGCCATCCCATTCGATCGTGTGGGCGCCCGGTGCGAACGGCCGCGTTCCGAGCTGCCGGATGCGGCGACCCTGGAGGTCGAGCACCTCGATCTGCAGTTCCTCCGCGCGTGCGAGCGTGAGCTGCAGCCGCACGCGGTCGCGCGCGGGCAGCGGCCAGGGCCGCGACAGCGCGAGGCCTGCAGCCTCGGTGCCCGGGACGCCGAGCGCCGCACCCGAGATCGCGAACCGCTCGCTCGTCGCGGCGCGGCCTGCCACGACGGCGTCGCGCACGCGCAGGCGTGCCGTGGCGGTGGCCGGTCCGTTCACCGTCCACTCGGTGCGCGAGTCGGCGAGTGCGGGCGAGAGCACCTCCCAGTGTGCGCCGTCATCGCGCGAGAGCTCGAGCGTCGTGACCGTGACCGCCGGGCCGCGCGACCAACGGAGCGCATGCACGTCCCCCGGTGCGAGCGCGGCGCCGGCCGCGGGGGCCTGGAGCCACGTGAGCGAGTCCGACGACTTGGGCGCGCACTGCGACGCGTGTAGCTCCAGCGTGCCGCCCGTCGTGGCGAGCAGCGCGTCGGGCGCGTGGTCGCCATCGAAGTCGGCGATCGCCAGCGCCGCACCGGACGTGGCGGCGTCACCGAAGTGCTCGGCGGCGGCGAACGATCCGGGCGCCAGCGGCAGCGCGGCATCGCCGAGCAGCAGCGCGAGGCCGGCGCTCTGCGCCGTGGTGAGCGCCAGGTCGGCGCGGCCGTCGCCGTCCCAGTCGGTCACGCCGACATGCGCCGGGCCGGTGCCTGCGTGGAACGCGCTCGGCGCTCCGAAGCTGGCCGCGGCCCCATCGCCGCGGAAGCGCCAGACGTCGCCCGTCGCGGGCAGGCACGCGGCCAGGTCGAGCACACCGTCGCGGTCGAAGTCGCCCCACGCCAGGTCGCCCACCGGGGCCGGCAGCAGCCGTTCGCTGGCGCGCGCCCAGCCGCCCGCGCCGCGCCGCCACAGCTCGAGCGTGGACGAGGTGGTGAGCGCCAGGTCGGTCGTGCCATCGCCGTCCAGGTCTCCCGCGAGCACGCGGCTGCCAGGCGCATCGAGCGCGTGCACGGCAGCTACGGCGAGCGCCCCGTCGGAGCCGGCGTGCAGGACCACCAGGGCGCCGCTGTCGTCGCTGCGCGTGACCACGGCCACATCGAGGTCGCCGTCGCCGTCGAGGTCGGCGATCGCCAGCGCCTCGCCGGTCGCGGGCAGCGCCACGCTCCGCGCTGCGCGGCGGTCGAGCTCGATGCCGTCGCGGATCACGAGGGAGGCGCCCTCGAGCGTGAGCACGTCCATGCGCGCGTCGCGATCCAGATCGGCGGCTGCCAGCGCGCGTGGCGCGGCGGCCGCGGCGTGCGCGAGCGGCAGGAACGCGCCCGCGCCGTCGCCGTGCAGCAGCGTGAGTGATGTGTCGTCGGCGATCGCGGCGTCCATCGCGCCATCGGCGTCGAGGTCGGCGGCCAGCAGGCGGCGCGCGCCCGGCAGGCCCTGCGGCGTGGTGACCGGCCCGCGCAGCAACCCGCATACGTCGAACGCGGCCGCGCTCGCGGCGGCGCGCGAGGCCACGTGCGAGTCGCGCACGCGCACGCGGGCGTCGGGCGTGACCGGCGGCGGAGCCACAACCCACGCCTCGCTGCCGGTGACCGACGTGGCGAGCGGTTGCCACGTGGTGCCACCGTCGCCGGAGAGTTCCACATCGACAGCCGTCACGGCCGTGCCGCGCTGCCAGCGCACGCGCTGTGGCAGCCCCGGCCACCACGGCTCGCCGCCGGCGGGGGAGAGCAGGGTGAGCGCTCCGTCCGCCAGCTCGGTGCATGCGCCGCGGAACCGCCATACGGTGCCGGCGCCGGTGTTGACCACCACCGCGTCGGGCCGCAGGTCGGCATCGAGGTCGGCCACCGCGAGCGCCGTGGGCGAGCTGCCCGCGCCGAACGTGCGCGCCGCCGCGAAGCCGCCGTCGCCCACTCCCGCGGCACCCGTGCCGGAGAGCACGGCCATCTGGTGGGTGGCCGCGCACGCCATGATGGCGTCGGCGATGCCGTCGGCATCGACGTCCGCCAGCACCAGCTCGCGCGCAGCGAGCGGTGTGGCATAGGTGCCGAGCGTGTAGCTGCCGTTGCTCTGACGGCGCAGCACGGTGAGCGTGCTGCCGCTGCCGCTCGTGACGGCGAGGTCGATGCGGCCGTCGCCGTTCAGGTCGCCATGCGCCAGCCCCGAGGGGCTGCCGCCGACCGTGATGCGCATCGAGGCGGCGAACGTGCCCGTGGGACGACCGTTCGAGGTGAGCGCGCGCAGCACGGACACCGTGCCGCCCGCGTTGTCCGCGGTCACGAGGTCGAGGGCGCCGTCCTGGTCGAGGTCGCATGCCAGCAGACGCATCGGGCTCGAGCCCACGGCGAGCCGGCTCGCGGCCGTGAACGTGCCGTCGGGCGATCCCGCTGCACCGCGGCCGCGCAGCACGACCACTTCGCTGCTGGCGCTGTTGGCCGTGGCCACGTCGAGGATGCCGTCGGCGTCGAGGTCCGCGGCGACGATCGCGCGCACGGAGGTGCCGGCGTCGAGCGTGCCCTGGAGCGTGAACGTGGCATCGCCACGGCCGCGCCAGCGCTGCACGCCGGTGCTGACGGCGACGAGCAGGTCGAGCACGCCGTCCTCATCGAGATCGGCCAGCGTCACTGCGCGCGGGTTCACGCCGGCGCCGGTGGCGACCGGCGCGGCGAACGCAGCTCCCGCGAGCCCACGCAGCACACTGAACGTGTTGGCAGTGCCGTTGGCGAGCACGGCGTCGAGCCGGCCGTCGCGGTCGAGATCGCCCATGGCGATGGCCTGTGGCGAGCTGCCGCTCGCGTATGCCACCGGAGCCTGGAACAGCGTGGTGCAGGGTGCTGCGTGAGCCATGGCCGGCAGGCACGCCAGCAGGACGCTGGCGAGCCCGCGGACGCGGGCCCGTCGGTGGCATCGCATGACACTTCCCCTCGGTGCAGTGCGCGATGAAGTGGCCGAACGGGCGGCAAAGGGGTTGCCTGCGATGAGCGTGTGGGCGCGCGTCCCGCCCTCGCAAGCGCGAAATGCCTGCGAGTGCGTGCGATGGGTCGCGCAGGGCGTGCGGGCCGCGCAGATCGCCCCAGCGTCGTGCGGATCGCACGATGCCGGGGCGGGGTGAGCGTCGGGGTCAGCGCGCGGCGGGAGCCGAGGCCGACGGTTGCACGCCGAGGCGCGCCGCGTTCTCCCGCAGCGACACCGCGCGCGGCGAGTCGGGCCAGCGCGCGATCAGGAGTTGCGCCTGCTCGAGCGCGCCACGCTCGTCGCCGAGCTGGCCGAGCGCCCGGCCGAGCCGCCAGCGGACCTCCGCGTCGTCGCGGCCCAGCTCGATCAGGCGCAGTGACGCGAGTCGCGCGTAGTCCCAACGCTCGCCCTGCAGGTAGTCGGCCGAGAGTTCGAACAGCGCGTCCGCGCCGCTACCGATGTCAGTGAGCGTGCCGTCGTTGGCGTAGCGGAAGAACCGAACACCCTCCCAGTCGCGCCGCACGCCGTCGCTCACGCCCACGATCACGGGGCCCGGCACGAACAGCGAGAGCGCACGCCCCTCGCGCGTGGCGAGCACGAACGGGATGTAGGCGTATTCACTCAGCGACGTCGCGTCGGCATGCACCTCGCCGCGGCTGGCGTCCATGGAGAGCATCGGGAACGGGTTCACGAACGCGATCGAGTCGCCGGGCGCGAGCGAGGCCGCACGCAGCGACGTGACGGCGTTGCGCAGGATCTCGCTCTCACGTGCGATGCGGTCCATCTTGAGTCCGCTCACATCCATGCGCTGCCGCGCGCGCAACTGCAGCGCCTCGTTGGCCACGAAGCCGCCGGCGGCCGCCGCCACCACGACCGCGGCCGCCGCGGCCGGCAGCCGCGCGGCCGCGCGGCCGAGCAGCGCCGCCACGGCCAGTGCCGCACCGGCCCACGGCAGCACGAGGTAGTAGAGATAGGTGTGGTTGGCGAGCAGCAGCACCGGCGCCAGCAGCAGCACGAACCACGCGAACCCGGCGGTGACGGGCCGCC
>CADEFY010000202.1 GCA_902826705.1 uncultured bacterium | reverse complement strand
GGCCTGAGCAGCATCAATGAGGGGATCAGGGTCAAATCCAAGATTGAATCCGGGAATGAGCGCGGATCGCATGTGCGGTAGGCCGGCGAGCAGCCCGTTGAAGTCCTCATGACCGCCATGGATCCCCGAATCGAGTATGCCGATGCCCACTGGCGGACCGTTGGCGATGAAGTCCCACGCGAGATTGGCGTTGATCGAGCCACCAGAGACGAACGGCGGAATGAGGTTGTTGGGGACTGGGCGAGTTCCGAGGCAGTAGTTGAGGGCCCCGGTTCGAAGCGTCCACTGGTAAGGCCATCTGGGATCAGTTGGCGTGGAGGTCAGTTCGCCCTCGGATAGCGAGTCGGCCGATTCGACAGCGGGGTGGGCGCGCAGTCGTACCAGGAGTTCAGGCACGGTCGCATTAGCTGAGGGATTTGCCACGGCGAACTCGGGATATCGCTCATTCGCATGCGCTTGGACGAGGCCAGTTCGAGGAGTCGACCATACTAGGGCAGAGAGAGAATCTACTAGGTCTGCCGTCGTCTCCAAGGACGCGACGGTGAACCCGTCGCGGAGCCGAACGAGCACTTGGTTCTTCACCGGTGGGTGGACCTGCGCGCGAACGTCGCATGGCTCGACCGATCCCCGCCCGGTCGTGTCCCTTACCTGCACGTAGCGAACCTGCGTGGCGATGGCATTTGGCAGTCGGAAACGAAGCAGTCCAGTCTCGGTGCGCCACCACTCGGGTCGATGGACTCGCGAACCCAAGGTCAGCACTCTCAGATCGCTGACAGACTCGAGCGAGGAGCCCGACAACGTCACCTCGACGCCACCTTCGACACGCAGCGGCTGAACTCGGGCGAGCGCGGGTGGGAAGTCCGGCACCACGCCACCATTGATGGTGACGAATTGAATGGGACGAATGGAATCGTCGGACGACGACTCCGTTCGGATGGTCGCTGCGCCGATGCTGAAGCGCGAACCGCTCATCACTCTGAGTTCGAAGCGAACGACTCCCGCGCTGCGAAACCCATCGAGGTGGATGCGCACACGCTCACTCGACGCATCGGCGAAGGCATCGGGACTCAATCGTTCGGAGTCTCGCCGCGGTTCATCCAGCGTGCCCTCTGGAGAACTGATCAGCAGCTTGCCGTCACCGGTCCACACCAGGTTGATGCCTTCGGCGGACGATTCAGACTCGTCCTTGACGACCTCGAGCATCAGAGTCTGAGTGCTGTCAGGTGAGGCGAGGATGTCGCTTCCAAGAATTCGCCCCCCCCTCCGCTCACCCACCGAAGCTGAGCAGCATCCGAGGACACTGATGCGATCAACATCCATCCACAAGCGAGCACTACACGAGCAGGCTTTGTCATTGGCAACCCCCGTGGCCAAGACTCAACGAGAACCCATGAAGGGACTCTGCTCTTCGGCTCATTGGTTCGTCAATATCGAATTTGTGTGGCCACCCTCGCCCGCGTCGCCATAAGTCGCAGACCTGTCACTACTTGCGCAGTCGTGGACGAGCGACGGCGGAATCTCGTCGATTTTGTATGCTCAGCGGCGCGACTAAACCTCACGAGTTCATCGACTCCAGGAACTTCCGGTTGGTCTTGGTCTCGCCGAGGCGGTTGGTGAGGAACTCCATGCCCTCGAACAGGTTCATCTCGCCGAGGAGCTTTCGCAGCACCCACACGCGCGCCAGCGACTCGGCGCTGAGCAGGATCTCCTCCTTGCGCGTGCCCGAGCGGTTGATGTCGATCGCCGGGAAGATGCGCTTGTCGGCCAGCTTGCGATCCAACACGATCTCGCTGTTGCCGGTGCCCTTGAACTCCTCGAAGATCACCTCGTCCATGCGCGAGCCGGTCTCGATGAGCGCGGTGGCGATGATCGTGAGCGAGCCGCCCCCCTCGATGTTGCGCGCCGACCCGAAGAACCGCTTGGGGCGCTGCAGGGCGTTGGCGTCGACGCCGCCCGAGAGGATCTTGCCCGAGTGGGGCACCACCGCATTGTGGGCGCGCGCCAATCGCGTGATCGAGTCCAGCAGGATCACCACGTCGCGCTTGTGCTCCACCAGGCGCTTGGCCTTCTCGATCACCATCTCGGCCACCTGCACGTGCCGCTCGGCCGGCTCGTCGAACGTGCTCGAGATCACCTCGCCCTTCACGTGGCGCTGCATGTCGGTCACCTCCTCGGGCCGCTCGTCGATCAGCAGCACGATGAGCACGACCTCGGGGTGGTTCTCGCTGATCGCGTTGGCGAGTTTCTGCAGCAGCACGGTCTTGCCGGCCTTGGGCGGCGCAGTGATGAGTGCGCGCTGCCCCTTCCCGATCGGGGCCAGCAGGTCGATGATCCGCGTCTCCATGCAACGTTCGCGGTTCTCGAGGTTCAGCTTCTCGATCGGGTAGAGCGGCGTGAGGTTGTCGAACAGGATCTTGGTGTGCGCCGCCTCGGGGCTCTCGAAGTTGATCGCCTCCACGCGCAGCAGCGCGAAGTAGCGCTCGCCCTCCTTGGGTGGCCGCACCTGGCCCGACACCGAGTCGCCGGTGTGCAGATCGAAGCGCTTGATCTGCGACGGCGACACATAGATGTCGTCGGGGCCGGGCAGGTAGTTGTACATCGCCGAGCGCAGGAAACCGTAGCCTTCGGGCAGGATCTCGAGCACGCCCTCGGCGAACACGTTGCCGCTCTTCTCGGCGTTCGCCTCGAGGATCTTGAAGATCAGCTCCTGCTTGCGCAGGCCGCTCGTGCCGGTGATCTCGAGCGACGTGGCCAGCGCGAGCAGCTCGGTCATGGTGCGCGACTTGAGCTGCTGCAGCTCGAGGGTGTCAGTGACCTGCGTCTCCATGCGCTTCACCTCGCGGGGGGCGTGAGGGGCCGCGTGCGCGGCGCCCGAGGCGCCTGCACGTTGGGGTGGCCGATGGCTCGAGCGCATGCTCGACGGCCTTGGGATCGGTCGGCTGGGAAGGGGAAGGTCGCGGCGGGAGACCGGCGGGGCCGGTCGGACGACTCCAGATGGCGAGCAGAGAGGGGATCGGCGTCCGTGCCAGGGAGCCGCATGGGCTGCGGGCCCCGGCGCGCGCGCAGAGAGGCTCCGCGCGGCGAGCCAGAATCTTCCGCGCCGCCTCGGGCGGGTGTCAAGACCCCAGGCGGCGCTGCCGCCTGCGATCCCGGGCGCCGATCGCGCATGCAGAACGCGTCCGGGACGCGTGGGCCAGTCCGCCCGGGCCGCGGCACCCACGCCGCGACTCCGCGCGCGACATGAGGTTGCGGCGTCGGCCTGCACGCGTGCGGCGCTGGCCCCGTGGTTGCTCATCCCCATGGACAGCGGGATGCGCGGGTCGCTGCCTGCCATCCGAGCCTGCCGACTCCAGCGCGGCTCGTGCTCCCGCGGACTTCCTGCGAGCCCCGGTCCCGTGAGGCCGGGGCTCGGTGCGTTGCCGGCGCCGCGCTCTCGCGGCGCGCTGCACCGCGCCCGGCGCACGGTCCCCGGCGCTGGTGGCGTGCGCGTCGAAAGCGGCTGCCGCACTCGCGTGGGATGGTGTCGAACCGCAGTGTCCCCACCGTTCGCACTCTCGCCCCGGAGGTCTCCCTCATGCGACTGCGCCCCCTGCTGCTCGGAACCGGATTCGGCCTGCTGCTGCTCACGCCGCGCGCGCACGCGCAGGCCGGCTTCGGTTCGCCGCTCGATGCCGACACGCCCGTCGATGCCGCGTACCGGCGCGCGGTGGTGGAGTCGCTGATCGTGCAGGTGCAGGCGCGCTACGTGTTCGCCGACAAGGGCGCGGCGCTCGCCAGGTCACTCAAGAAGCGGCTGCAGGCGCGCGAGTACGACGACATCACCAGCGGCCGCGCGCTCGCCGAGTCGCTCACCGCGCACATGCAGGCCGTGACCGCCGACGGCCACATGCGCGTGCACTACCGCGAGACGCCGTTCCCCGCACAGCTCGACGAGGAGGCGCCTGCCGAGGAGGTGGAGCGTCAGCGCGAGGAGATGCGGTTCCGCAACTACGGCTTCGAGCAGGTGCGGCGCCTGCCGGGCAACGTGGGCTACCTGGACCTGCGCATGTTCTCGGGCGCACCCGAGGCGCACGCCACCGCCGTGGCGGCGATGCAGTTCCTGGCGAGCTGCGATGCGATCATCGTGGACCTGCGCCGCAACGGCGGCGGCAGCCCCGAGATGATCCAGACGCTCCTCACCTACCTCGTGCCCGAGGGCGAGCGGCTGCACATCAACGACTTCTACCGCCGCGCCGGCGACCGCACCGAGCAGTTCCACACGGCCTCGCACGTGCCCGGCCGCCGGCTGGCCGGCAAGCCGCTCTACGTGCTCACGAGCCCATGGACCGCATCGGCCGCCGAGGAGTTCGCCTACGACGTGCAGACGCACAAGCTGGGCACTGTGCTCGGCGGCACGTCGGCCGGCGCAGCGCACCCGGGTGGGTTGTTCCGCCTGGCGCCGCATCACGCCGCGTTCATCGCCACCGGCCGCGCCGTCAACCCGATCACGCGCACCAACTGGGAGGGCGTGGGCGTCAAGCCCGACATCGACGCGCCGCCACACGAGGCCGTGCGGCGCGCGCACGAGCTCGCGATCGAGAAGCTGCAGCAGGACGCCAAGGACGAGGCGCGCCGCAAGCTCCTCGACCGCTCGAAGGAAGCCGCCAGGAACATGCCCGTCGACAAGCCCGAGGAGTTCCAGCCGCCGCCCAAGGCGAGCTGAGACGGGGGGCGGTGCGGTGGCGCGCTACAGCGCGGCGCGCGGCAGTCGCACGACCGCCCGCACCATGAGCGGCTCCGCGCGGCACCACTCGGGCAGCCGCTCGGGGCCGACCTCCATGACCACGCTGTCGCGCCTGCCGTCGATCCGCAGCGGCGCGAGCCGCAGCGTGTCGAGCTGCGAGAGCACGCCCTCGGGCCCGATCACGCGCACCCGAGGCGGCGTCGCCTGCCACTCCCCCGCGTAGGCGAAGCCCGTGGCGGGCTCGCCCAGCACGGGCAGCGCCAGCGGCAGGTCGCGCGACGGCCGGCGCGCTTCGCCACCGGCCTGGGCGATCGAATCGAAGCCGATGAACGACGCGAACAGCAGCACCGATCCGGGCAGCAGCGTCAGGCTGAGCGGCGCCGCCGTGCCGCTCACCACCGGCGAGTCGCCACGCGCCGACAGCGCCTGCAGGAAGTCGACGTGATCGTAGGAGAACCCGGCGACGATCACCACCGACCCCAGCGCGAAGGTCAGGAACATCAGCGGCACCATCAGCCGCTCGTAGGCCTTGATGCCGAGCAGGTTTAGTCCGGTGGCCGCCCACAGGACGCCGAGCGCGATGGCCATCCGCACGGCGCCGTGTTCGAGCGTCGCGGCGACGCCCGGCCACTGCAGGGCCACGGCGATGTCGCGCAGGAACGGCGTGATGAGGAACGACACGACGCCCATCACGACCGACAGCGAGAACCACTGCGAGAACGACGCGACAAAGCCCAGATACGGGCTGAGCGCGCGGCTGGCGAACACGTAGCTGCCGCCGGCCCGCGGCATCGCCGAGGCCAGCATCGCGTAGGCCAGCCCGGCCAGCATCGCCGGCACCGCGCCGAGCAGATACGCCGGCAGCACGTTGGGGCCGATGCCCGGCACCTGGCGCTGGATCATGAACGGGATCACGTTCACGGCGGCGCCGACCATGGCGCAGATGCCGGTGGCGGTCAGCCCGAGCAGGCCCATCTCGCGGGCAAGGCCCGAGCGGGCCGTGGCGGCGCCCGAGACGCCGGGGGCGCTCATGAGCGCGGCGTCGTCGGGGGCGGAGCCGGCTGGCCCGGGGCGCGCATCGACGCGAACAGCGTCACGTGGTTGGCGATGATGCGCTGCTTCTCGGCCTCGTTGACCTCGGTGCTCCAGACGTTGCGCTCCGAGGTGCCGCCGAGCACGATGCCGTCGCTGCGCGGCATCATGTGCACGAACAGGCCGCGCTGGTCGGCCGGGATGTTCCAGCCGCCGCTCGTGCTGTAGTGCACCTCGGGCTGCGGCGGCAGCAGCACGAGCAGGCCCTTCAGCGGCATCAGCTCGTCGTCGCCGAAGAGCGCCT
>CADEFY010000201.1 GCA_902826705.1 uncultured bacterium | reverse complement strand
GCCAGCAGGAACTCCGGGCGCACCAGCGCACCGAGCCCCATCGCGACGCCCGCGACCACGGCGCGCGGCCGCTCGCGCCACACGGCATCGAGCGCCAGCGCCAGCAGCCAGGCCCCGACGGGCAGCGCGATGTCGTGGTGCACCGCGCGGATCATGAGCGGCGACAGGGTGACGAGCAGGCCCGCGGCCAGCGCCACCGCTGGCGGTGCCCAGCGCAGTGCCAGGCGCGCGGTGCGATGCGCGGCGAGGGCCGCGAACAGCGCCGCGATCCACGCCACGCCGTCGATCGCCGCGGCGCCGAACAGCGCCACGACGGGCGTCAGGAGCATCGGGACGAGCGGGCCGTGCACCAGCACGGGCACGTGGCCCAACGCATCGCGCAACGACCAGAGCGGCGGATGCACGACGATCGTGTTGAAGCCGCGTCCCTCGAGCAGGGAGGCCGCGACGAGCCCGTACTCCCAGCTGTCGTCGAGCCGGTCGGGCGTGCCACTCCGCAGCACGAGCAGGTCCAGACACCAGAACGCCGCGGCCAGGGCCAGCACGAGCCAGGGCATGCGCGACGTGCGCGGAGGGGGAGTGGCGAGCATGACGGGCGACTCTGCCGCGCAGTCCGCACAGGGTCAACGCGCCGCGTGCCAGCCGGGACCGCCCGCGAGCCCGCCGCCTGCGCGCTTCCTCTGCAGCACGGCCGAGCGCCTCGTGGTCGCACAGCCTCTGTCGCTCTCGGCTGGCGGTGCATGAATGGTCCGGGCTAGTGTCGCGCGCCGCAGGTCGACGAGGCGGGAGAGCGCATGGGACTCGACTGGCACCGCCTTCGGGCGGTGGTGCTGCAGAGCGACGATTGGGGGCTGTGCGCCTGGGTGCCGGACGAGCGCGCGCATCGCGCGCTCGCCGACGGCCCCGCGTTCCGCTCACGGGCGGGGCAGCGCTATGGTCGCTCCACGCTCGAGTCCGCGGCCGATGTGCGCGCGCTCGCGCGCGTGCTCGAGGGCGTCCGAGGCGGCGACGGCCTGCCGGCGGTGCTGCAGGCCAACACGATCGTCGCCAACCCGGACTACGATGCGGCCGCCGCGCCGGCGGCACTCGCGGCCGGCGCGCTGCCATTGCACGCGCACCCCGCGCTGCCGTCACGCTGGGCGCGACCCGGCCTGTGGGAGGCCGTGCGCGAGGCGGAGCGCGCGGGCGTGTGGTGGGCGGAGCTGCACGGACTGCATCACCTGCCGATGCGCGCGTGGCGACTGGCGCTGCAGCGCGGCGAGGATGATGCGCGGCATGCGCTCGCGCATGCGAGCCCGATCTGCTCGGCGGCCCAATCGGGCGGCGAGTACGACCCGGCCGAGCCCGAGGCGGAGCGCGCCGCCGACCTCGCCGCGGCGCTCGCGCACTTCCGTGCGCTGTTCGGGCGGGCGCCGGACTCGTGCTGCCCGCCGGACTACCGCTTCGATGCGTGGTTCGAGTCCCAGCTCGCCGCCGCCGGAGTCGGCGTGCTGCAGGGCGCCCCCGAACGGCACGGAGCCGCATGGCCCAGGCTCGAGCGCTGGCGAGCGGCGCGGCGCTTCCCGGAGCACGCACATGGGCTGCTGCGCATGCCGCCGCGCATCGCATTCGAGCCGCTCGGCGACCCGGCCCCCGCGACGCGGGTGGGCACCTCGGCGGCGCAGCGCCATGCCGAAGCCGCGTGGCGTGCCGGGCGGCCCGCCGTGATCAGCTCGCACCGGCTCAACTACGCGCACCTCGATGCCGCATGGGCTGCGGCGGGACGCGAGGCGCTGAGTGCACTGCTCACAGCGCTGGCGGCGCACGGCGCTCGGTTCCTGACCGACACCGAGGTGCGCCAGCTGCTCACGCGGGGCTGGAGCGTGCGGCTCGGCCGCGACGGGGGCGTGCTGCGGCAACTGCGCATGTCGCAAGCGCCGCTGCGGTTCGCGCTGCCGCCGCACGCGCGGGGCGCGTGGTTCGAGGACGCGTCGGCCGCTGGCGCGGCCACGCTGCAGTCCGAGGGCGGGATGGCCGAAGCCCGGGTGGGAGTGGGGGAGTTCCGCATCCGATGGGAGACCGCGTGAGCCAGTCGTCGAACGCCGCTGCCGATCCGTTCCGTCCGCGCTGGGCGGGCGGGCGCACGGGCCGCTGGGCGGTGTGGAAGTTCAACTGGCTCGCCAACAGCCGCATCCTCGCGGCGCTCGAGCGCGTGCGACACCACGCCTGCGGCGACCTGCTCGACGTGGGCTGTGGTTCCAAGCCGTTCGCCCACGTGTTCGACGGCCGCCTCGCGCGCTACTGGGGCACGGATCTCACCGCATCCCGCTACCTGGGCGGCGCTCGGCTCGACGCGTTCGCCTGTGCCGACGCGCAGCCGTTCCGCGACGGCAGCTTCGACACCGTGCTCGGGCTGTCGATGATCACCTACCTGCCCGAGCCACTCCGCTTCCTGCGCGAGGCACATCGCGTGCTGCGGCCCGACGGCATGCTGATCCTGGAGTTCACTCAGATGGTGCCGCTCCACGATGAGCCCTACGACTTCTTCCGGTACACCCGCTATGGCGCCCAGTATCTGCTCGAGCAGGCGGGGTTCGAGCCCGTGGCCTTCGTGCCCATCGGCGGGCTGTGGTCGCGCGTCGGACTCACGATGATCGCCGGGCTGAATCGCGTGAACCGCGGGCCCACACGCCTCCTCACCGAACTGCCCGTACGGCTGCTCTACACCGTGATCCAGACGCTCGCCCGGCTGATGGACGTGCTCTTCGGCGACGAGCGCGAGGTGCTGGCGCATCTCGTCGTGGCGCGGCGCCGGCCTTGACCCTCGCCGCGACGGCCGCCTAGCCTGAGCCGCATGACTCCGCGTCCGGCGCCCCCCGACCCCGTCGTCCCGCTGATCCCGCAGCTCGCGGACTTCGCTGCCCGGCAATACGGCGACGCGCCCTATCTGCTGCGGCACACCGCGCAGGGGTGGGCCGGCTTCAGCTTCCGGCAGGCGGCGCAGGCCATGCACGCGTTCACCGCGCTGCTCGAGCGCGAGGGCGTCAAGCCCGGCGACCGCGTGGGCATCCAGAGTGAGAATCGCCCCGAGTGGGGGCTCGCCTATCTCGCCGTACTCGAGGCGGGTGCCGTCGTCGTGCCGCTCGATGCGCAGCTCAAGGTGCAGGAGGTGGGCGAGATCCTGGCGGCCTCCGGTGCGCGATTCGCGATCGCGAGCGCACGCCACCGCGCCACGGTGGAGTCCGCACGCGATGCGCGGGGACTCGCGCTCCGCATGCTGTCGCTCGATGCATCCGCCGACCTGCCGAGCTGGGACGAGGCGCAGCGGTTGTATCCCGCCGAGTCGCCGAGGCCCGCGCGCGGGGCCACGCACGACCTGGCGGTGATCATCTTCACCTCCGGCACGACCGGCAAGGCCAAGGGCGTGATGCTGTCGCACAGCAACATCCTCACCAACGTCGAGGGCGTGGCCCGCACGATCGAATGCGGACCCGGCGACCGGCTGCTCAGCATCCTGCCGCTGCATCACACGTTCGAGAGCACCATCGGGCTGCTCTCGCCGCTGCGGATGGGGGCGAGCATCGCCTACGCGCGCGGCCTGGACTCCAAGCAGTTGCGCGAGGACATGGCCACCTCGTCGGCCACGGTGTTCGTGGCGGTGCCGTTGCTCTACGAGAAGCTGCTGTCGGCGATCGGGCGCGGCATCGACGCGCTGCCTTCGCCGCGCCGCATCCTCGTGCGCACGCTGCTCGGGGTCTCGGGCTGGGCGCGGCGGCTCACGGGCGCCCGGCTCGGAGGCACGCTCATGCGCGCGGTGCGCGAGAAGGCGGGCCTCGGTCGCATCCGCATGTTCGCCACTGGCGCCGCGCCGCTCGCGCCCGAGGTGTTCTGGGGCTTCGTCGACCTCGGCATCCCCATGGTGGAGGGCTACGGACTCACGGAGACCTCGCCGGTCGTGTGCATCAACCGGCCGCGTGACCCCAACCCCGGTGCGGTCGGCTGGCCCCTGATGGGTGTCGATGTGCGCATCGATTCGCCCGACGCCGAGGGCAACGGCGAGATCGTCGTGCGAGGGCCCAATGTGATGCTCGGCTACTACGGCGATCCAGCGGCGACCGCCGAGGTCGTGCGCGAGGGCTGGTTCCACACGGGCGACCTCGGGCGCGCGCTGCCGGACGGCCGCATCGCGATCACCGGCCGGCTCAAGAACATGATCGCCACCGCCGCGGGCAAGAAGATCTACCCCGAGGAGGTCGAGACGCAGCTGGCGGGCAGCCCGTGGGTGCTCGAGGTGGTCGTGCTGGGCGGCCGGGACGGGCGGGACGACCGCGAGGAGGTGCATGCGCACGTGTTCCCCGACGTGCCGGCGCTCGAGGCGCATGCCCGCACGCTCGGGCGCGCCTGTGACGCGGCGTTCATCGAGGAGACGGTGCGTGCCGAGGTCGAGGCACGCTGCAGCGTGCTCGCGCCCTACAAGCGCGTCCGTCGGGTGTTCGTGCGCGAGACCGAGTTCCCCAAGACCACGACGGGCAAGATCAAGCGGCTCGGGCTCGCGGCGGCTGCAGTGGAGACGCGCGCCTCTGGGGTGGCCTGAACGAGCCTATTTCGAGTCCAGCTTGGGCTCGGCGTGCCACACCACGCCGTTCTGCGAGACGAACTCGAACGTGTGACGCGACGCCGTGGGGCCGCCGATCAGATGCCCGCCCGCCCACGTCTGTTCGCCCATCTGACCGCGCACATGCCACTCGAGGCGGAACTCGCCCTCGCGCTGACTGCGGAACGGGATCGTGGCCGTGGCGTCCTCCTCGAGCAGCTCACGCACCACGGTCTCGCCGCCGATCGTCACGCGGATCCGCTCGAGCGCATGCCCGGTGCGATTCACGAGCAGCACATCGTTGCTGGTGCCCTGCGAGAAGTTCCAGTCCCGCTTGCATCCGTACCAGATCGCCGCAGCGAGCAGCACCAGGATCAGCAGACGCTTCATGGTTCCCTCCCGTCGGTCCGCGGCGCGCCCCTGCGCCACCACTCGGCATGATGCCACCCCGGAGCGCGCGGCGTCATTCGGCTGCGGGGCCGTCGCCGCGCAGTCCCTTGGCCTCCTCGGACAGCCGCACCTCCCCAGCGGTCTCGGGCCGCCCCCGGAACGCGCGGTAGAACGTGAGCGCGGCCGTGAGATACAGCGCTGCGGTGAAGTAGAACGGCACGGCGTAGCCGAAGCGCTCGATGATCGCGCCGGCCAGCGTGGCGCTCATCGCCCACCCGAGGTTCCAGACCAGGTTGTTCAGGCTCGTGCTGCGGGCGCGGAGCTCGGCCGGCAGTGCCTCCATCACGAACGCCTGCACGAGCGGCGTGGACGCCTGCATGAGCGTGGCGCGCATCCAGAAGGCCACCACGGCGATCCCGAGGTGCTGCTCTGCGCCGAGCGTGACCAGGAACGGCAGCGAGAGCAGCTGGCTGGCGACGGCGGTGCGCAGCTTGCCGAAGCGTCGTGCCAGCGCCGGGCCCGCGAGCGAAGCGATGGAGGTCACGATCTGCGCCACGGCGAAGATCACGCCGATCGTGGACGCGCTGCACTGGAAGCGGTCCTTGAAGTAGAGGTTCATGAACGGGATCACCAGCCCGGCGCCCATGCCGACGAGCAGCGCATTGAGAGCCACCGGGGCCAGTGAACGCACCGCCTCGGGCGGCAGGCGCACCGCGGGCACGAGCGTGATGTGCTCCGTGAGACCGCGCAGGCGCAGCAGCGGCAGCAGCGCGAGCAGCGCGAACAGCGCGCCCACCACGAGCGCGATGCGATAGGCGACGAACAGCGAGAGTGCGGGTGCCCACGCGTGGATGAGGTCGGGTACCACACCGCCGAGTCCGCTGCCGACCACGCCGGCGAGCAGCGCGGCCGCGAAGAACATGCTGAACAGATGGGTGCGCTCGCGCGGCGTCGAGTGCTCCGTCAGGAACGGCGCAGCGGCGATCTGGAAGAGCGCCTGTCCCGCGCCCACGGCGAAGCTCGTGCCCAGCACGAGCCCGGGATCCACCATGGAGGCACGCAGGGCATGGCCTGCCGCCTCGAGCACCAACCCCAGCATGAGCGTGCGCCGCCGGCCCCAGCGTTCGGCGA
>CADEFY010000200.1 GCA_902826705.1 uncultured bacterium | reverse complement strand
GGCCGACGTGACGCTCCGCACTTACGTGTTCCTCGATGCGCTGCAGGCGCAGCTCGCCGGCTTCATCGGCACCACGGCGCGCGGCTTCCTGCCCGTGACCGGCGACGCCTCCATGTTCATCGAGACCGCGCCTGGACTCGTGATCAACCGCATCACCGACGTCGCGCTCAAGGCCACGCAGGCCACACCGGCGATCATGGTGGTGGAGCGCGCGTTCGGGCTGCTCGAGATCCACCACCGCGACAAGGGGCAGGTGCTCGACGCGGGCAAGGCCGTGCTCGCCCATCTCGGCATGGCCGAGCACGACCGGCTCGCGCCGCGCGTCGTGTCCGACCAGATCATCCGCGGGGTCGAGCCGTATCACGCCCAGGTGATCAACAAGATGCGCTTCGGTGACATGCTGATCCCCGGCGAGTCGCTGTGCATCCTCGAGACCGAGCCCGCCGGCTACATCGCGTTCGGGGCCAACGAGGCGCTCAAGGCGGCGCACGTCAAGCTGATCGACGCCTCGCTGTTCGGCGCTTACGGCCGGCTCTACCTCTCGGGCCCCGAGGCCCAGATCGACGCCGCCCGCGACGCCGCGCTGCGTGCGCTCGGCAACCTCAAGGGCAAGCCGCTCGCCTGAGCCATCGCGGCGTCGCTCAGGCGGCGCGACGCTCCTCGGACTCGTCGACCGGACCCGCCGCGAGCCAGTTCGGCGTCTGCTGCGTGGCCCAGTCCTGTTCGAGCCCGCGCATGAGGATGTAGGGCTGCAGCATCGGGTTCACGAACCGGTAGCGCGCCTCCCGCCCCGTGCCCGACTTGGTCAGCACGTTGCCGCGCCCCGCCTCGGTGAGCGCGGACACCTGATTGGTGAGCCCGCGCACTTCGCGTCCCACGATCGATTCGAGCGTGGCCTTGACGCCATCGACCGAGAAGCGTCCGCGCGCATCCCGCGGCGTGAGCGCGCAGGCGAGCAGGATCTCGGGGAAGATGCCGCGACGCGCCCGCACGATGGCCTGCTCGTACGACCCGCGCACACCTTCCGTGGCGCGACGCAGCGCCACGGCGACGGCCTCGTCCAGGTGCGCCACGGTGAGATGCGTTCCCCCCGCTGCGACTGCTGCGCGCGCCGCCGCGAGCCCGAGCAGGTGCACCACGTGCGGCAACCCCTGCGCGAGCGTGGCGATCCGCTCCACCACCGCATCGTCCGCCGTGAGGCCCGCGGCGCCGAACATGCGCGTGCTGGCTTCGATCAGCTCCGACTCCGACATGCGCGGCACCTGGATGCCCACCAGCGACCGCTCGATCGACGGATGCGCGTGCACCAGTCCGCTCGCGTCCTCGGCGACGCCCACGAGCACGATCGTGACGGGGAGGCCCGCATCCGAGAGCGTCTTGATCGTGTCCGAGAAGAGCATGCGCGCCCGCTCGTCGGCCACGCGGTCGAACTCATCGAACACGATCACGACCTGGTCCTGCAGTGCGACCTGCCGAAGCAGGTCCGCGACCATGCCCGGCGTGAGGTCGTCGGCGCCCGGGGCGCTCGACGGCAGCAGCGCCTCGCCATCGAGCGAAGCGGCCTCGGCACCCGGCACGAAACCGGTCGTGGGCTTGAGATGCGAGAAGCGGAATCCGCGGGCAGCCTTGCGCCAGAGGCTCGTGAAGGTGTCGGTCGGGTCGGCGGCCACGCGCACCACCACGAGCGGCCCGCTGGCGAACTCGGCAAGCAGCGTGACCAATGAGGTCTTGCCCACACCGCGCTCACCGCACACGACGGCGTGCTGGCCGGTCTGCAGCACCGCCTGCAGCAGGTCGTGCACCTGCGCCTGGCGACCCGTGAACAGTTCGGGGCGCGTGATGGGCGCGGAGGGCGAGAACACCTCGTCCATGCGCAGGTGGGACGCCTTGGCGCGGCTGCCGGACGCGGCGCCGCCTTCGACCGCGGAGAGCGCGTGATCGCTCATCGACCCCTCGGGATGGATGACGTGGGACCTTCCTGGTCCACGTTCCGGGAGGGGTCCGGTCGGTGGGCTTCGATCCCGGGCAGATCGCCGCGGGCAGGGAGGTTATCGGCCGGCCGGCCCGGCGGACTTGAGCTTCCTCTCGCGCAGGCCCGTCCAGGCCCCCACGACGACGTAGGCGATGCTCGCGGTCGCGAGTGAGGCGGTGAACGGGGCCGCGAACCCCAGGGCGTGGTCGCCGAGGACCTGCGTCACGATGCCGGTCGCCACGGCCGCGAGCCCCGCCGCCGCGCCGCCGAAGCGCGTGAGCAGTCCGAACGTCATGGCCACGAACAGTCCGGCGCCGCCGAACGCCGAACTCGACTCGACCAGGTCGTGCACGCTCTCGTGGCTGAACGCGAGCGCGTACGCAGCGACACCGGCGAGCACCGTCATCCCCCGCGTCAGCGCGAGGCGTCGCCGCTCGTCGGGAACCGGCCGCACTCGCAGCACGCCATCGTGCGCCAGCAGCGATGCGGCGCTCAGCAGGTTGGAGTCCACGGTCGAGAGGATCGCCGAGACGAGCGCCCCCACGAACACCACCGTGAGCCACGGAGGCAGGTGCGTGCGCGCCAGGGTCGGGAGCAGCTGCTCGGGATCGGCGAGCCCGGGTGCGAGCTGCGGGCCGAGCAGCCCGAGCGTGACCGGCACGAGTCCGGCGAGCAGATAGAGCCCGCCCGCGGCGAGCCCGCTGCGGCTCGCCACCGACGGCGTGCGACAGGCCAGCACGCGGGACGCCATCTCCTGCGCCGTCACCGAGCCCAGGATCGGGACGAACCATGCCTCGAGCCGGGACGGCATGGGCACCGCTGCGGGCTCGATGGCGAGCGAGGCCCGCGGGAGGCGGGCGAGCGCCTCGGCGGGGCCGCCGAGCGCGAGCGTCACGGTCACGCCGAGCACCGCGAGTCCCAGCAGCAGCGCCACGCCCTGCACGACGTCGGTCATGACGTCGGCGCGCAGGCCGCCCGAGACCGTGTACACGAGCACCACGAGCGCCGCGAACGTGAGCGTGACCTCGAGCCCGAAGGAGGAGAACGCGCTGAGCACCTGCGCCAGCGCCCGGATCTGCGCGGCCGCCCACAGCAGCGAAGCGGGCACCGTCATGAGCACGACCAGGCTGCCCACGCGACCCGAGAAGCGCTGCCGCATCGCCTCCGCGAGTGTCACCGCGCCGGTTCGCCGCAGCGCGGCCGCGTACACGCCGCCCATGAGGAGCAGGCAGGCCGCATAGCCGAACGGGTCGGCCCGCCCGCCACTCAGCCCTTCGGAGTAGACCGCGCCCGCGGCGCCGATGCAGCTCTCGGCGCCGAACCAGGTGGCGAACAGGCTGAGCGTGGCCATGCCGAGCCCGAGACTGCGACCGGCGAGTAGGTAGTCGGTCTCACTGCGGATGCCGCGCGAGACCCACATCCCCACGACCAACTGCACGGCGACGTAGCCGAGCACCGCGACGAGCAGCAGGGTCACGCGGCAGCGCCTGCGGGGGTCAGAACAGCTCGCGCTGGGGCCACTGTTCGAGGGGCTCCACCACCGCGAGCCCGAGGCGCCGCTTCATCTCGTTCACGCTCGTCGGTGAATGTCCTGCCCAATGGTTGTTGAAGTAGCCGAACACCTCCCGCACCTGCGGGAACACGCGCTGCAGCGCGGTCTGCCAGTCGGCGAAGCTGTCCTCGCGATCGATCTGCACGCGGTCGTAGCGCGCGATCTCGCGACGGTCGCCGAGCCAGCGCAGGTACAGGAAGTCGGCGGTGATCGCGCTCACGCGCGGCAATTCGCGCCACTCGGTCCACGCCATCGCCGCACCGTGCGTGCGCAGCACCTCCTCCACCTCGGGAACATGCCACGACGCATGCCGGAACTCGACCGCCACGCGCAGCGCGTCGGGACACGCGGCGAGGAACGTGTCGAGGTCGCGCTGCGTCTCGGCGTCATGCCGGAACTCGGCCGGTAGCTGCACGAGCACCGGGCCGAGCTTGTCACCGAGCGGTTCCATGGCGCGCGCGAAGCCGGCCATGGGCTCTGCAGCGCCGCGCAAGCCACCCTCGTGCGTGACCGCGCGTGGCACCTTGGCGGCGAACCGGAAGTGCCCGGGCGTGTGGCGCGCCCACGAACGCGCGATCGTGCCCTTGGGCGCGTGGTAGAACGTGGTGTCGAGCTCGACCGTGTCGAACACCGACGCGTAGAACGGCAGCCGGTCCTCCTGCTTGCTGCCCGGCGGATAGAACGTGCCCTTCCAGTCGTCGTAGCTCCACCCCTGCGTGCCGAGCCGCACCGAGGCACTCATCGCGGCCTCGCGTCTGCGCGCTCGAGCATGACGAGCGGGCGGCCGGTGAGCGCCACGGACAGGAACGTGCGCACGCGCCGCTCGTGCTCCTCGCGCCCGTGCGCCCAACTGCCCGCGTGGCCCGCGCCAGCGACCGTCCAGCTCTCGGTGGTGGCGCCCGCCGCGCCGTCGAGCGCGCGCGCGTGCCGATGCCCGAGGTGATCCTCGAGCCCCGCATGGATCAGGAACACGGGGCGGTCGGCGAGCACGGCGAGCGCCGGGAGGACGTCGAGCGCCCCCGGGTCGTGACCCGTCAGCCGCGCTCCCACCGCGCGCGCGATCGGCGCGAGCGGCCACGCGGGCAGATGCGACTCGAGCCGAAGCCGGTCCTCGATCGCCCAGTCCCCGCGCGCGAACGCGTCCTCGGCGATCACCGCGGCCACCTCGGGGCGCTCCGCCGCGATCGCCAGCGCCACGCTGCCGCCCAGCGACTCGCCGTAGAGCACGCGCGGGAGACCGGCCCACTGCGACTGTCCGGCCACCCAGTCGAGTACCGCACGCGTGTCGGCGAGCTCGTGCGCACCCAGCGTGGTCGGGCGCCGGCCCCAGCCCGCCGAGGAACGGAACCGCACGGCCAGCACCGCGTGACCATCGCGCGCGAGGTAGCGTGCGTGCCGCCGCAGCCGGCGCTCGTCGCGCGCGTAGCCGTGCAGCAGCACCACCACGGCACCACGGCGGCCGGGCTCGACCACGACGCGCACGGACTCGCGGGCATTCACCGGGATGTCCACGGTGCGCGCCTCGCGGCTCCACGACGCGATGCCGGCCGTGTCGGGGGCGATCGTCGGGTAGAGCGCGAGCCAGGTGCTGCCGGCAGCGAAGGTCAGCAGGGCCCCGAGGGCCAGCGAGACGAAGCGTGGCATGATGCGGCAGTCTCGCACACGAGGCCGCGCCATCGAAGCAGGCGGGCCGCGCGCTCCGTTCGGAACGCGCGGCCCGGGGACCCGCTGCCGCCGCCGGTCAGTCGAGCTTGATGGTGCGCCGGCTGTCCACGACCGCGCCGGCCCGCACACGGTAGAAGTACACGCCCGATGCCGCGGGCCTGCCGCCGTCATCGCGGCCGTCCCACGTCACGCGGTGGACGCCCGGCACCTGCAACGGCTCATCCACGAGGCGACGCACGACACGGCCCGCCGCGTCATGGATCACGAGCTCGACCGGCGCAGGCGCGAACAGCTCGTAGGTCAGCTGCGTGCTGGGCCGGAACGGATTGGGCCGCGCCGCGTACAACCGCAGCGCACGCGGCGTCTGCGGCGCGTTCACTCCGCCGGCCACATCGAGCACGCCTGCGGCATGCGCGCCGAAGACCGTGAACTGCACGAGAGGCGAGATCGCCACGCCGCCGCTCGCGCCCGGATCGCTGACGAACCAGCGCGCGAGGAACGTGCGGCCCTGCAGCGCCGGATCGTCCGGGATCGCGAACGTGACCGAGCCGCTGCCACCGCCCGCGCCCGAACCCGCGAGGGTCGTGACGATGCGCGCCAGCGAGCCGGTCGCGGGGATGCCGCTGCCGCTCGCCGGATCGACGTCGTCGGCCACCAGCACGGCGCTCGCGCCGCCGAGGCCGCCGGTCACGCCGAGCGTGAAGTCGGGGTTGCCGCTCAGCGGCGGCTCGAACGCCACGGGCTGCAACGCGGCCCCGCCCGACCCCGTCACCCCACCGCCGAGGATGCGCGGCACGAGTTCCGACTCGGAGTAGAGCGACGGGCGGTGGAACGGCGCCGTCTGCGCGGCGACCCGCGGATCGGTGAGCGGGCGACGCAAGAAGGCCGCGAGTTGCGCCTTCTGCACGGGCGTCAGGTTGAGTGGTGCGA
>CADEFY010000199.1 GCA_902826705.1 uncultured bacterium | reverse complement strand
GGCCGCACCCTGTGGAGCTCGATCAGCCGCTACGACCCCACACCGCTCGAGGTGCTGCGCAACCCGTGGATCCAGTGGTGTGTCGTGCTGCCGCGCGACACCTCTGGACCCGAGTTCGCCGAGATCCACTCCATGGGTCCACGCGCCCTCGAAGCGCTCGGGATGACCACTGGCATCACACACATGGAGTGGTTCCAGCGCGCGAAGGGCGGGATCGCCATCTCGGAGGTGGCGGCGAGGCCGCCGGGCGCCCAGTTCACGACGCTCCTCTCGTATGCGCACGACCTCGACTTCTATCGCGCCTGGGCGCGGATCGTGGTGCTCGACCAGTTCGAGCCGCCCCCCCGCAGTCACGCCGTGGGCGCTGCGTACCTGCGCGGCCAGGGCCGGGGCCGGATCGTCGCGGTGCACGGCCTCGATGCGGCGCGCGACGTGGCGCCACTCGTGGTCGAGGCCAGGCTGCCCGAGCCCGGCCAGCCGCAGGGCGGCAGCTACGAGGGGGACGGCTATGTGATCGTGCGGCACGCGGACACGGCCGTGGTCGAGGCTGCGCTCAGGCGGATCATCGAGGTCGTCCGGGTCGAGCTGGCGGAGTAGGGTCTGTTCTCCAGAAAGGCGAGCGACGCATGAACGTGATCATGCTCTCCCCCGGCTATCCGCCGGAGATGCCGCAGTTCGCGCTCGGACTCCGCGCCGAGGGTGCCAACGTCATCGGACTCGGCGACGCGGGACGGGAGTCGCTGCCCGATGCGGCGCGCCGTGCGCTCGTGGACTACCACCAGGTGCGCAGCTTCGCCGACGAGGAGGGCGTCGTGAACGCGGCTGTCGATCTCGCACGCCGCGTGCGGATCGACCGGGTCGTGTGTCTATGGGAACCCCTCATGGTGATGGCCGCGCGCATCCGCGAGCGCCTGGGGCTCCCCGGCATGACGGTCGAGGAGACGCTGCCGTTCCGCGACAAGGAGACCATGAAGCAGGTGCTGGACCGCGCGGGAGTCCGCACCCCGCGCCACGCCCGTGCGCACACCGCGGACCAGGTACGCGAGGCCGCCGAGCAGATCGGCTATCCGCTCATCGTCAAGCCGATCGCAGGTGCCGGTTCCAAGGACACCCATCGCGTCGAGGACGTGGCCGGCCTCGAGGCGGTGCTCCGTGACACGCAGCACGTTCGCGAAGTGAGCGTCGAGGAGTTCATCGACGGCGAGGAGTTCACGTTCGACACGGTCTGTGCCGACGGCCGGATCGAGTTCTACAACATCTGCAGCTATCGGCCGCGCCCGCTCATCGCGCGCCAGCTCGAGTGGGTCAGCCCGCAGACGGTGGCGCTGCGCAACCCCGACGTGCCGTATCTCGAGGCCGGGCGCCGACTCGGCGAGGCCGTGCTGCGAGCCATGGACTTCCGCACCGGCTTCACGCACATGGAGTGGTATCTCAAGTCGGACGGCGAGGCCGTGTTCGGCGAGATCGCGGCACGGCCGCCGGGTGCGTACACGGTGGACGTGATGAACTTCGCCTCGGACATCGATCTCTTTCGAGGCTGGGCCGAGGCCGAGCTGCACGGCCGCTTCACGCAGCGCGTCGAGCGCAAGTACAACTGCGCGTCGATCTTCAAGCGCGCACAGGGGCAGGGCCGCATCCAACGGATCGAGGGTCTGGGCGAACTGCTCGCCGCTTTCGGACCGCACGTCGTGAACGTGGACCTGCTGCCGATCGGATCGCAGCGCCGGGACTGGCTCGCGACGCTGCTCTCGGACGGCATGATCATCGTGCGGCACGCCGACCTGTCGACGACACTCCAGATCGCCGACCGCTTCGGCACCGATCTGCGGATGTTCGCCGGATGACGGCGCCGCGGCGCCGCGCCCCCGCCCGGCGCGCGGCTCGTTCCCAGCCGGCCGCCGCGCCGACGGGGCCGTGGATCCCCGAGTTCGACCTGCACCTGTTCGGCGAGGGCACACATCAGTTCCTGTACCGCCGCATGGGCGCACAGGTGATCGAGCACGGCGGGGTGGGCGGCGTGAACTTCGCCGTCTGGGCGCCCCACGCCACCCACGTGAGCGTGATCGGGAGCTTCAACGGCTGGGATGCGACCCAGCACCCGATGCAACGCCGCGGTGCCACGGGCGTGTGGGAGCGTTTCATCGCCGGAGTCGGACCCGGCGCGTTGTACAAGTTCGAGATCGGCATCGCTTCGGGCCACGCCGTCCGAAAGGCGGACCCCTACGGATCGTTCTCGGAGCTGCGCCCCGACACCGCGAGCGTCGTCCACGACCTGGACCGATACAAGTGGCGCGACTCCAAGTGGATGGCCGCGCGCGCCGCGCGTCAGGCGCACGACCAGCCGATCTCGATCTACGAGGTGCACGCCGCCTCATGGAAGCGCACCGGCGGCGACGCCCCCGACTGGCTCTCGTGGCGCGAACTGGCCGAGGAACTCGTGCCCTACGCCAAGCGCATGGGCTTCACCCACCTCGAGCTGATGCCGGTGACCGAACATCCGCTCGACGCCTCGTGGGGCTACCAGACGGTGGGCTACTTCGCCCCGACCGCGCGCCACGGCACACCCGATGACTTCCGGTACTTCATCGACACCGCGCACCGCGCCGGCCTGGGCGTGATCCTGGACTGGGTGCCCGCTCACTTCCCCAAGGACGCTCACGGGCTGGCGCGCTTCGACGGCACTCACCTCTATGAGCACGCCGACCCGCGGCGCGGGGAGCACAAGGACTGGGGCACGCTGGTGTTCAACCTCTCGCGCCCGCAAGTGAGCGGGTTCCTGCTCGCGAGCGCGTTGCACTGGCTGGATCGCTACCACATCGACGGGCTGCGCGTGGACGCCGTGGCATCGATGCTCTACCTGGACTACGGGCGCGAGTCCGGCGAGTGGGTGCCCAACGCGCGCGGCGGGCGCGAGAACCTCGAGGCGGTGGAGTTCCTGCAACGACTGAACACCGTCGTGCACGAGCGCTTCCCCGGCGTGCTCACCTTCGCCGAGGAATCGACGTCGTGGCCCCGGGTGACCGGCGCCGTCGCCAGGGGCGGGCTGGGGTTCGACTACAAGTGGAACATGGGGTGGATGAACGACACGCTGAGCTACTTCTCGGCCGATGCGCAGGAGCGCGCGTTCAAGCCGCAGAAGCTCACGTTCTCGCTGCACTACGCGTGGAGCGAGCGCTTCCTGCTGCCGCTCTCCCACGACGAGGTCGTGCACGGCAAGCGATCGCTCCTGTTCAAGATGCCGGGAGACGCCTGGAAGAAGTTCGCGCAGCTCCGGGCGCTGTATGCATGGATGGTCGCGCACCCGGGCAAGAAGCTGCTCTTCATGGGGGGCGAGATCGGACAGATCGGCGAGTGGAACTGCGATCGCCAGGTGACCTGGCCCCTGCTGGACGAGCCCATGCATGCGCAGCTCCAGACCTACGTCGGCGAGCTGCAGCGGCTGTACCGCTCGACGCCGCCACTGCACCAGATCGACGACCACTGGGATGGCTTCCAGTGGATCGAACTGAGCGATCCCACGCGCAGCGTGTTCGCGTTCGCACGCAGGTCACGCGATCCGGCGGCTCAGACAGTGGTGGTGGCCCACTTCGGACTGGAGCCGCGCGAGGCATTCCGACTCCGGCTGCCGGCGGGCGGGCGCTGGACCGAGTGTCTCAACACGGACGACACGCGCTGGGGCGGCAGCGGCGTCGTGAACGCCGGCGGAGTCGAGGCTGTGGCGATCGCCGAGCAACGGGACGGACTCACGCACCAGGCGACGCTGCGGCTGCCGCCGCTCGGGGTGTCGTGGTTCGTGCCCGAGGTCCGCGCCCCCAAGAAGCGGCGCCGCTCCTCTACCCCACCACCCCCAGATACCGATCCAACCAAGCCAGCGTCTCCTTGATCAGCTCCACCTTGGGCACGGTGTGGCCGCGCGGGTAGGTGAGGCGGCGCTTGTGCTCCGGTGGCGTGCCGAGCAGTTCGAACATGGGGATCTGGGACGTCTCGGCCGGGAAGAAGTAGTCCAGCTCGCCGTTGAGCATGAGCGTGGGCTGCTTGACGCGCGACACGTAGTTCACGGCGTCCACCTCGGGCAGTGCGCGCTGGAAGCACAGTCCCGCCACGTACAGCACGTTCGCTCGGATGCGCGTCTCGACTGCAGGCAGTGTCGCGCCCAGCGCGCCGCCCCAGCTCGTGCCGAAGAAGGCGATCCGCTCGGCGTCCAGGTCGGAGCGTGACTCCACGTAGTCGAGCGCGCGTCCCAGGTCACGCGCCCACATGATCACGTGGTCCTTGTAGAACGCGGTCGCCTCGGGGTAGTCCGACGTCATCTCGCCGCCACGCTCGTACGTGCCCTTGTAGATGGGCAGCAGCAGTGCGCGGCCGCTCTTCACGATCCAGTCCACGCGCTGCACCTCGGCCAGCGTGAACGTGCGGTTGTGCAGCGCCAGCGAGCCGGGGAACAGGACCACCGTCTGGTACGGCGGCCGTCCGCGCGTGGGCAGGAACAGATGCGCCTGCATGCGTTCGCCGCCGTACGCGGCCGCGACATCGATGATCTGATAGGGGCCGGTCGGAGCGGTCTGGTCGGCCACGATCCTCGCGTCGAGTGGTGTGCGGTCGTACGCGAACTGTCGCAGGAAGAACGCGAACACCTCGTCGGGCACGCGTGGCTCGGCCAGGAAGTCGCGCGTCGTCAGCTCGATCGTGCGCGCGAGTCGCGCCTGATTCGGGTCGGGCTCGATCGCCCGCATGCATCGGAAGCCGTTCGCCGGGGAGCGATCCAGCGCCGGCTGAGCGTAGGCGTCCACGAACGCGTAGCCGGGGTCGTTCCAGCCGCCGCCCAGGATGAACCGTTGTCCCGAGTCACCCACTGGGTTCTGCACCCACTCGCGGACGTTGCCAGCCAGGTCGTGCACGCCATAGCGGTTCTCACTCTGCGTGCTGCCCACCGGCACCGTGCCGCGGCCCGACAGGTTGGCCAGCGGCGCGATCAGCGCGGTGGAGTGCGGCATCGCCACGCGGTTCCAGTGGAAGATCGTCGGCAGCGTCTTTCCGGCCCAAGCGGCATAGGCGGCGGCCTCGAACCAGCACACGCCCGCCACCGGGTGATCCGCTTCTCCGGCGGCGAAGTCGCCCATCTCCCAGTGCGCCGGGCCCGCCGCGCCCACGGCGTCGGTGCAGCGCGCGATCAGCTCCTGCCAGGTGAGTGCGCGCACGCCGTCGTGGGCCTGCTCGCGCCAGAACTCCTCTCGCCTGTAGCCGCCCTCGTCCAGGAAGCGCTTGAACTCGCGGTTCGTCACCGGATGGCGGTCCATGAGGAACGCGGCTGTCGACTCGGTCTCCAGATGATCGAGTCCCGGCATGTACAGCGGGTAGCCGCCGGCCGGCACCTCCTCCATCTCGTCGGGGACCTCGCTGGGGCGGCGTAGCGTGTAGCGCCACGTCAGGGTGTCCGACTCCATCGCGTTGGTGACCGACTGGCTCAAGTGGAGCACCAGGTCGTGCACGCTCCGGTACCCGTCGAGTGACAGCTCGAGGCGGGTCAGACCACGCGGGTACGGCACGCCCTCGAGTGGCGTGCGGCCCAGCTCGAGGCGTTCGCCCTCGGGCTCGCCATAGAACCTCACGGTCACTGTGGCGCCGGGCGGCTCGGACACGATCGAGAGCGGCAGCGAGAACTCGGGACGGAGTCGCTCGAGCATGGCATCGCCCGGGGCCAGCTTCTCGATCTCTCGCGCCAGCAGGAACGCGTTCCACGAATCCGCGCCCTCCTCCATCATCAGGATGCGCTCGCAGATGCGCGCCAGCTCGGGCAGACCCGCGTCCTGCGGCCAGCGCTGCAGCGCCACGAGCGCCTCGCGCAGCTCGGCCGCCGATGCGAAGCGCCGCGCCGGATCGCGCTCCAGGCAGCGCGCGACGATCGCGCCCAGCGCGCGCGGCATGGCGGCGTCGGGCCCGGCTGGCAGCGTCGGTGGCTCGCGCAGCATGGCGCCGAGCCGCGTGAGGGTGTCGTGGCCGGCGAACGGGCGGCGACCGGTCGCCATCTCGTGCAGCACGCAGCCGAGCGCGAACAGGTCGCTTCTCTCGTCGGCCTCGCGGCCCTCGAGTTGTTCGGGCGCCATGTACTGGAACGTGCCCACGATCGCCCCTGCGGCCGTGAGCGGTTGTTCCACGGTGGCGAGCTGCGT
>CADEFY010000198.1 GCA_902826705.1 uncultured bacterium | reverse complement strand
GAAGCCGGTCGGGCTCATGGGGGCTCCATGGGAGACGTCGAGGGTCGGCATCGGCCGGGCAGTATAGGAGCGCGCGCACGCCGACGTCACGCGGGCAGCGCGCCTGCGCCGAACGGGTGCGGCCTCCGACGCGGGCGGGTATGCTCTCTCGACCCCTCGAGCACCCCCCGGAGGAGCGATGCAGCCCCACGCCACGGATGCACAGCGCATGCAGACCGAGATGGCCTTCATCGCGGAACTGTCCATGGTGGTGGCCGCCAGCTCGGACCTGCAGCCGATCCTCGATTGGATCGTGCGCAAGAGCACCGACCTGCTCGGCGCCGACGAGTGCACCATCAAGCTGCTCGGCGCCGACCAGGCGACCGCGCACACGATCATCTTCGACAACCGCCGCACGGGTCCCGAGGCCGGCTCCACGTGGCCCGCAGCCGTGCGCACGTCGGTCACCGGGTTCCTCATGGTGAACGGTTCCGAGCTCGTGACGCCGGACGTCACCGCCGACTCCCGGTTCGCCGGGCTCAAGGGCACGGACTCGGCGATCCGCGCGCTGCTCGCGGTGCCACTGCGGGTGGACGGCCGCATGACGGGCCTCCTCGCCGTGAGCGAGCAGGCCGCTGGTCGCGAGTGGACCGGCTCCGACGTCCAGCTCATGAACATCGTGGCCGCGCACTCCGCGGGCGTGATCGAGAAGGCGCGCCTGCGCGCCGAAGCCGAGGAGAAGCGGCGGCTCGAGCTCGAGAACGAGCGCATGGAGAAGGAGCTGCTGCTCGCGCGAGACATCCAGATGCGGCTCGTGCCGGACCAGGCGCTGGTGACCGGTGCCTGGCAGGTGAACGGCCTCGTCGTTCCCGCCCGTCAGGTGGGCGGCGACTACTATGACTACTTCCCCATGGGCGCGGGGCGGATCGCGGTGACGCTGGCGGACGTCTCGGGCAAGGGCGTGCCCGCCGCGCTCCTGGTCTCGACGGTGCAGGGCACGCTGCGCGCCTTCGCCGACGGCGAGCACTCGCCCGCCCAGGTGCTGCAGCAGCTCAACCGTTCGGTCTGCCGCAGCGCGGGACCGGGGCGGTTCGTGACTCTGTTCTTCGCCGAGATCGAGCTGGCCACAGGGGCCGTGCGCTACGTCAACGCCGGGCACAACTTCCCGTTGCTCCGGCGTGCCGACGGACGGCTCGAGACGCTGCAGACCGGCGGCCTGCCGCTGGGCCTGTTCGAGGACGCGCGGTTCGACGAGGGAGTCACCGCGCTCGCCGACGGCGATGGACTGCTGCTCTTCAGCGATGGGATCACCGAGGCGATCGACGCCTTCCGCCAGGAGTTCGGCGACGAGCGCCTCGAGGCGCTGTGGTCCGGCCATCGGGAACCGGCGTCCGACGGATTCATCGCCCGGCTCATGGCCGAGGTCGCCACGTTCCGTGGCAACACGGCGCAGAACGACGACATGACCGCGGTGACGGTGACGCGCCGCGGCGGCTGATGGCGCGCAGCGGGCGGCGACTGGGTCGGGGACGCGTGCTGCTGCGCGTGGGCACCACCCTCCTCATCGCGTTCGTCGGGCTGTTGGCCTGGAGTGTGGTGAAGGTGGCGCGCATCGACGTGCGCGCCCTGGCCGAGCAACGTCCACGGGAGACCGCGCTCATGCGCGAGCGTGCCCGGCAGGCGAGGCAGGCAGGCAGGCCCGCCACCGTGCGCTGGCGCTGGATGTCGGGGTCGCGCATCTCGCCGCACCTGCGTCACGCGGTGCTCATCGCCGAGGATGATGCCTTCTTCTCCCACGCCGGTCTCGACTGGAACGAGATCGAGGCGTCGGCACAGCGCAACTGGCGGGCGGGGCGGATCGTGCGCGGCGGGAGCACGATCACCCAGCAATTGGCCAAGAACCTCTGGCTGGGCAGCAGCCGCACCCCGACGCGCAAGTTCGAGGAGCTGCTGCTGGCGCTCCGGCTCGAGCGGACCCTGAGCAAGCGACGGATCTTCGAGCTGTACCTCAACTGCATCGAGTGGGGCGACGGCGTGTACGGCGCCGACGCAGCCGCGCGGCACTGGTTCGGCGTGTCGGCCAGCGACCTGGCACCGCGCCAGGCGGTCGCGCTCGCCGCGGTCATCATCAATCCGCGCCGCTACTCGCCGGTCGCGCCCTCGCGCCGCATCGAGCGGCGCATCCGCATGATCGAGCGGCGCATGGCACGCCGCGGGCAGTTGCCCTCCGCCGCGCCGCGTGCGCCGATCCAGGACACCCTGGGAGCGCCGACCCCGCCAGGCGACTCGACGGCGGCTCCCGCTCCGGCGGCCCCGGAGAGCGCCGGCACGGCTCAGGCGCCGAGCGCCTCCTTGACGAGGCGCGAGACGACGGCGCCCTCGACCTTGCCCTTCACGTGCGGCATGAGCGCGGCCATGACCTTGCCCATCTCCTTGGCGGAACTCGCACCCGTCGAGGCGACGGCGTTCGCGACGAGTTCCCGCACCGCCTCCTCGGAGAGCGCCTCGGGCAGGTATCGCTGCGTGACCGTGATCTCCTGCTCCTCGGCGGTGTTCAGGTCGGCCCGCCCGGCCTGCGCGTTCAACTCGATCGTCTCGCGGCGCTTCTTGACGTAACGCTGCAGGATCTCGATCTCCTCGTCGCCGCTGAGCACCGCGTCCTTCGACTTGGCGGTCTTGGCCTCCATGAACGCGGCCTTGAGCATGCGGAGCGTGGAGAGCGTGGCAGCATCCTTGGCCTTCATGGCCTGGACGATGTCGGTCTGAAGCCGCTCGAGGATGCTCATCGAGGTCCTCCCGGGGTGGTGTGACGGGGTCCGGTGGCGCGCGGGCCGATCGCCTGGACGACGCGCGCTGGCCGGCCACGGTACCACGGCGCGGCCTGCCTCCCTACTTCGGGCCCCCGTGCAGCGCGTGCTCGATGCCGAGTGTGAAGATCGTGTTGTCGACATCGGTGAAGTCGAAGCGGTTGTTGCGTTCGATCCCCGCCCGCAGCCATCGCCACTTGGCATCGAGTGCCCAGCCGAGCGTGCGCTCGGACGCAGGTGCCACAGTGGCCTGCACCCAGTCGTTCGATTCGTTCGCGATGCGCAGGCGCATGGGGAACACCCACCGGTCCTCGCCTCGCGGATCGCGCACGGCGGTCGCGCCCGCGAAGCTGTACGAACCGAAGTAGACGTCGGCCCCCGCCTCCCAGACCGTCAGCGTCTCGTCGCGACCGACGATCGGGCTCACCGCTCCACGCAGCACGAGGTTCGAGCCCACGACCTGCTCGGTCATGAACCAGAACCGCTCGGCATCGCGCTCGTGCCGCCACTGCAGCGTGTAAGTGGAACGCCGAGCGTCACGCAGCGTGTAGCCGACCTCCGGGCGGAACTGGTCGTCGCCGCGCTCGAAGTCCCAGTACTCGAGCTGCACATGCCACGGACCGTGGTTGACGTACACGATCGGGTCGCGCAGCACGTTGCCGTCGGAGAAGTCCCAGTAGCGCATCTGAGCGCCCACCACGCCGGGCGCCGCGGTGGCGGGCGCTGCGATCGCGCCGAGCAGCAGGAGCGTGATCAGGGCGTGCCTCATGCGCTCACCCGGTCCTGGGGACCGCGCCTCGGCCGCATCGCCCCGGTCACGAAGCGGAACCAGAACCACGTGACGAGCGACATCGTGCGCAGCACGGTGTTGACGGCGCCGTAGACCGGATAGAGCAGCAGCACGGTCAGCGGCGCCCGCTTGCGAGTCCCCGGCTGACGGATCACCCACCAGGAGTGGATCTCGAACGCCAGGTAGATCAGGTAGAGCACGATCGCCCACCACCGCAGGCCGGGCGTGAGCAGGATCACGAACAGCGACCACGTCTTGATCGGATCGCTCAGCACGGTGTAGACGTTGTAGGCCATCTCGTACCGCAGTCGCCAGCTCGCGCGCGAGCCGAACAGCAGACGGAGCATGTTGGCGAGCTGGTGGTACAGACCCGGATACCAGCCGGTGAGCCGCTGACGGAACCACTGTCCCCACCGCCACGGCGCCACGGTCCACACCGGTTCGTCGGCGTAGACGATGCGCTTGCCGTGCAGCAGGTGGATCAACGAGCGCTGCAGGTCCTCACCCTGGAACACCGTGGTGTGCTCGTGATGCAGCGCGTGCAGGTCGGCGGTGCGGAACAGGCCGGCTGCACCGGAGATGCAGCTCACCGACTGAGTCACGTCGTGGAAGCGCTTGCCGATCTCCATGCTCTTGGCGTACTCGTGCCGCTGCAGTGCGCCCAGGAACCCGTTGCCATGCGCGCCATCGCGGCTGCGGCGATCCGGCAGGACATGGAACGCCACCGCGTCGGCCACGCCCTCCGTGAGCAGCGAGGTGGGCAGCGCGGCCCCCCCGATACGCGTGTCGTCGTCGAGCAGCAGCGTGATCGGCGTGCGCACGCGGTACACCGCGTAGTTGATCGCAGAGGCCTTGCCGCGCGAACGCTCGAAGCGGTGCACCGTGCAGCCCAGCTCGCGCACGACATCCGCCGTGCCATCGGTGCTGCCGTCGTCGATCACCAGGATCCGATCCGGCGGCAGGTGGCGGCCCAGTTCGGCCACCGTGCCGGGCAGCACGGCCGCGCCATCGCGGCACGCGATCACCGCGGTGACCTGCGAGGGATCCGACGTGAACGGTCGCGGATTCTCGCGACCGAGCAACTCCACGAGCAGTTTGACGAAGTCGACGAGTGCGCAGAACAGCACGGCGAACACGACGGGCTCCGGCCACGAGCTGCTGCTCGACGCCTGCTCGAGCGGCGAGGACCATCCGGGCAGCAATGTCTCCCAGGGCATCATCGTGTCGCGCTCCTGCGCGCGTGGCGCTTGCTGGCACTCCCAGCCGCAGCTAGGCTCGCTGGCCGCAGCCGACCGCCGCCGAGGAGGGACGTGTGAACCGCGAGGAACGACTGGCCGAGCTCCGCCGCCGCCGCGAGGCCTCGCGCGCAGGAGGTGGTGCCGATCGCATCGCCAAGATCCACGCCAAAGGCCGCCTCACCGCCCGAGAGCGCCTCGAGCTGCTGCTCGACCCCGGCTCGTTCGTCGAGATCGGCGCCTTCGTGACGCACCGCGCCACCGACTTCGGCATGGCCGACAAGCGCATCACCGGAGACGGCGTGGTGGCGGGTTGGGGGCTGGTGGAGGGGCGCCGCATCTACTGCTTCGCTCAGGACTTCACGGTGTTCGGCGGCACGATGAGCGAGGCCAACGCCAAGAAGATCTGCGCGATCATGGACCTGGCCATGGACAACGGCGCGCCGGTGGTCGGGCTCAACGACTCGGGTGGCGCTCGCATCCAGGAGGGCGTCCTGTCGCTGGGAGCCTATGCGGACATCTTCCTGCGCAACACGCTCGCCTCGGGTGTCGTACCGCAGATCTCGGCGATCCTCGGTCCTTGCGCGGGCGGCGCCGTCTACTCCCCTGCCATCACCGATTTCACGCTCATGGTCGAAGGGACCAGCCACATGTTCGTGACGGGGCCGGAGGTGATCAAGGCCGTCACGTCGGAAGAGGTCAGCTTCGAGGACCTGGGAGGCGCCTACACGCACAACTCCAAGAGCGGCGTGGCGCACTTCATGACCCGGGACGACGCGGACTGCATCCGACATGTGAAGCGGCTGCTGTCGTTCCTGCCTTCGCACAACCGCGAGGATCCGCCGCGACGCGCCTGCACCGATCCGGTCGACCGGCGTGACGCCGAACTCGCGACGCTCGTCCCCGACGCAGCCGACAAGCCCTACGACATGAAGGACCTGGTCCGCCGCGTCGTCGACGATGCCGACTTCTTCGAGGTCCAGGAGCACTTCGCCGCCAACATCATCGTGGGCTTCGCACGCCTCGACGGCCGCCCCGTGGGCATCGTCGGCAACCAGCCGCGCGTGCTCGCCGGCGTGCTGGACATCGACTCGTCGGTGAAGGCGGCGCGGTTCGTGCGCTTCTGCGACGCGTTCCAGATCCCGATCGTCACGTTCGAGGACGTGCCGGGATTCCTGCCCGGGACGCGCCAGGAGTGGGGCGGCATCATCCGCCATGGCGCCAAGCTCCTCTACGCGTACTGCGAGGCCACGGTGCCCAAGCTGACGGTCGTGGTGCGCAAGGCCTATGGCGGCGCCTACGACGTCATGTCCAGCAAGCACATCCGCGGCGACTACAACGTCGCATGGCCGAGCGCCGAGATGGCGGTGA
>CADEFY010000197.1 GCA_902826705.1 uncultured bacterium | reverse complement strand
GCTACCTCGCGGTGTTCCACGACGGCAAGGTGAACCACGACCTGCAGGCCTCGGTCGGGGTGATCCTGTACATGGCCTACTGACCATGGCACTCCTGCCGCTGTCCCTCGCGTTCCATGGCGCCGCCCGAACGGTCACGGGCTCGCGGCACCTGCTGCGTTTCGGTGAGCGCCGCTGGCTGGTGGACTGCGGCCTCTACCAGGGGCGCCGCGACGAGGCCGACCGGATCAACCGCCACTTCGACTTCGCTCCGGGCGACCTCGACGCCGTCGTGGTCACGCACGCGCACCTCGACCACACGGGCAACCTGCCCACGCTCGTCGCCCAGGGGTTCCGCGGTCCGCTGCCGCTCACGCCGGCCACGGCCTCGCTGTCACACGTCATGCTCGAGGACAGTGCGTACCTGATGCAGCGCGACATCGAGCACGTCAACAAGCACCGCCGCGGCCGGCCCGAGCGCAAGCCGCTCTACACGCCGCAGGATGTCGCCGACACGTTCGAGCGCTTCGAGCCGCACGGCTACGAGCAGCCCTGGGAGCTGTTCGATGGCGTCACGGCCGAGTACTTCGACGCCGGCCACATCCTCGGCTCGGCGATGGTGCGCTTCACGATCCGGTCCGATGGCCGGACGCTGCGTGTGCTGATGGGCGGCGACCTCGGCCGGCCGCGCCGCGCCATCCTGCGCGACCCG
Organism: uncultured bacterium; assembly: GCA_902826705.1. Lineage (GTDB taxonomy): Bacteria > Eisenbacteria > RBG-16-71-46 > RBG-16-71-46 > RBG-16-71-46 > CADEFY01. Next base: position 5,494 of record CADEFY010000197.1, on the reverse strand, counting down.
GTGGTGCCGCCGGGCGGCTGTGACGTGCTCGTCATGGAGAGCACGTACGGCGATCGCATGCATGGCTCCGACGAGGCGACCGAGGCGGGTCTCGTCGACGTGATCACCCGCACGCTGCAGCGCGGCGGCCGCGTGGTGGTACCGGCGTTCGCAGTGGGCCGCACGCAGGAGCTGGTCGCGGTGCTGCACCGGCTCACCGAAGCGGGACGGCTGCCATCCGTGCCGGTGTTCGTCGACAGCCCGATGGCGCGCGAGGCGACCGCGGTCTTCAAGCGCCACCCCGAATGCTTCGACGACGAGACCGCGCGGCAGTTCACCAGGGGAGGGCCCGAGCCGTTCGGGTTCGACCGCCTGCGCTACGTGGCCAGCGTCGAGGAGTCCAAGGCGCTCAATGACCGCAGCGGGCCGTGCATCATCATCTCGGCCTCGGGCATGTGCGAGGGCGGGCGGGTGCTGCATCACCTCATGCGCTCGCTCGGGGACGCGCGCAACACGGTGCTGTTCGTCGGTTACCAGGGCGAGGGCACGCTGGGCCGGCGGCTGCGCGACGGCGCCGAGAACGTCAACATCTTCGGCGAGCCGGTGCGAGTGCGTGCCGAGATCGCGGGACTCGACGGATTCAGCGCGCATGCGGATCAGAGCGAACTGGTCGAGTGGGTGCAGCGGCTGGATGCGCGGCCGCGTCACATCTTCCTCGTGCACGGCGAGCCCGAGCCGATGGACGTGCTGGCCGGCGTGCTGCGCGAGCGCACCGGGGCCATCGTGCACGCCCCCGAACGCCTGGCGGAGTTCGATCTGTGGAGTTGACCGACGGCCGCTATCAGGTGGGGCAGCGGCTCCATCACCCGATCTTCGGCGAGGGACTGATCGTCGAGGTGCACACCGACCGTGGCCGGGAGGTGCTCGAGGTGGTGTTCGACGGCCAGTTGCGCCGGCTGTCGGCGCAGCGCGAGTGGGCGCTCGTCGATGCCGCAGCGCCTCCGATCGATCCCGACAGCGGGGCCGACGGCATCGGCGCCACGGCCGGGCTCGCACCGCCGCCGGGCGTGCAGCGCCACTGGCATCCGCAGGGCGACGCCGTGCTCGACCGCTGGCTCGAGCACCATGCGGAGTCGCAGTCGCACTTCGACCTGCGCGCGGAGGCCGAGGTGTGGGCCGGCTGGGCGAGCGCCGACCGGCTGGTGTCACTCGACTCACTGCGCGGCGTGGAGCGGTTCCCCCACCAGGTCACCGCCTGCCTGCGCGTCCTGCGCGACTTCGGCGGCCGCGCGATCCTCGCCGACGAGGTCGGGCTGGGCAAGACCATCGAGGCCGGCATCGTGCTCAAGGAGTACCTGCTGCGCGGCGCCGTGCGCACGGCGCTGGTGCTCGTGCCGGCCTCGCTGTGCGAGCAGTGGCGCGCGGAGCTGTGGGACAAGTTCGAACTCGACTTCGTCGTCTCGCGCGGGCCATCGGGGCAATGGGGCCGGCATCCGCTCGTGATCTCGTCGCTCGAGACGGCGCGCCACGAGCGGCACCGCGGCCGCGTCACCAAGGCGGACTACGACATGGTGGTCGTCGACGAGGCGCACCGGCTGCGCAACCACCAGACGCTGGGCTGGAAGTTCATCAATGCGCTCGACCCGCGCTACCTGCTGCTGCTCACCGCCACGCCGGTGCAGAACGACCTGCGCGAGCTCTACAACCTGGTCACGCTCGTCCGGCCGGGCACCGTGGGCACGTTCTCGCAGTTCAAGCGCGACTTCCTCGCGGGTCAGGACCGCCGCACGCCGCGCAATGCGCCGCGTCTGCGCCGGCTGCTGCAGAGCGTCATGATCCGCACGCGCCGCACCGACACGCAGCTCACGTTCGCGCCGCGTCGCGTGGAGACGCTGTGGGTGCCCCAATCCGCAGCCGAGCGTCAGCTCTACCGGCTCGTCAGCGAACTGATCTCCGACGCCGTCCACCATGATCACGCGCAGCCGGGCAAGCCGCACTACTTCACGCTGCTCACGCTCCAGAAGGAGATGGGCTCCTCGTGGTCGGCCGCCAGCGGCACGCTGCACAAGCTGGCTGCGCACACCGACGGACTCGACCCCAAGCGCGTGCGGCTCTACGCCGAGCGCGCCGCGCAGCTCTCGGCCGAGCCGAGCAAGATGCGCACGCTGCTCAAGTGCATCCACTCGTTGAAGGGTGAGAAGGCGATCGTGTTCACGCAGTTCCGCGCCTCGCTCGAGGCGATCGTCGCCGCGCTGCGCGCCGAGGGCATCGAGCCGGCGCTGTTCCACGGCGAGATGGGCTGGCGCGAGCGCGAGGATGAACTGGAGCAGTTCCGGCAGCAGAAGCAGGTGCTGGTCAGCACCGAGGCCGGCGGCGAGGGGCGCAACTTGCAGTTCGCCCGCATCGTGATCCACTTCGACCTGCCCTGGAACCCCATGCGGCTCGAGCAGCGCATCGGCCGCGTGCACCGGCTGGGTCAGGAGCACCCGGTGCAGGTGATCAACCTGATCTCGCGCGGCACGATCGAGGCCTACGTGCTCGAGATCCTCGAACGCAAGATCCGCATGTTCGAGCTCGTGGTGGGCGAGATGGAGGAGATCCTCGGAGTGTGGCAGGCGCACGGTTCGTTCGAGGACGAGGTGTTCCGCCGCTGGACCGAGTCGCATGACCCGCGCGCCCGCAAGAAGCGCTTCGTGGAACTGGCCGCGCACCTCGTCACGGCACAGAAGCTCTATCAGGAGCAGCGCGACACGCAGAGCCTGCTCTTCCACGCCTCGCGCGGCGAGAGCGAGCGCGAGGTGGGCGAGTCATGACGCCCGCGGTTCGCACACCGCGCCGCGCGCGCGCTGGCGCCGCCGCGCGCAAGCCGCGACGAGCGCTGCCGGTGCCAGCGCCCTCGCCGCTCGGCGAGACGGCGGCCGAGCGGCCGGAGTGGCGCGCGTTCGTCGGCCGCTGGCTCGAGTCGCAGGGCAGCAAGGTCGAGGCGGCGCCGCGCGGCGACTGGGAGGTGACGCTGTCCGAGTCGCTGCAGCGGCGCTGGAAGCGGCAGCGCGTGCGGCTCGTGTTCGACCCTGCGCGATCCACCGTGCCCAAGGGCGCGTGGTTCTGTGCGCCCGGGAGCACGGCGGGTCGGAGGCTGCTCGAGGCGGCGATGGCCTCGCCGATGTTCACGCAGCGCACCGCGCTCGCGCAGGTGCCGGCTGCGCCAGCCGACGGCCTGGCGAGTGCGGTCCGCGTGCGCGGCCTCACGTGGGGGACGCCGCGCATCGGCCCGGTGCGCTACGAGCGCCGAGTGGCGTTCCACGCGGTGATCACGCGCTGGGGCGGGCTGCCGTGGCAGGAGCAGTGGGTCGTGCTCGTGGGACCCGGCGGCGAGGTGCTCGAGCGCGCCAACGCGCCGCAGGTGCCCGACGTGCGTCCGCGCGAGGGGCTCTACCAGATGCCCGAGGCGCTCGAACCCGAGCTGCAGCAGCGCTGGCTCTCGAGCGCGCGCGCGACGCTCGAGGAACTGGTGGCCGAGCGCGAGGCGGAGTGGACGGTCTCGGTCGGGCGGTTGCGCGACGACGAGCTCGAGCGGCTCGGCGCGTTCTTCGCCGCACGCATCGAGGAGGAGGAGGAGCGGCAGCGCCGCCGCACGGGCCATGAGGAGCATGAGCTGCAGCACGGCGATGCGACCTCGCTCAAGCTGGAATGGGAGCGGCGCGCGGTCGAGGTGCGCGGCCGCTGGGCGATCCGCACCGAGGTGCGGCTCTGGGGCATCGAGGAGTGGTCGTGGCCCGTGGCCGAGATCGAGCAGGAACTGCGCTTCGGCGCCGTGCACGTGAAGCTGCGCTCGCAGGTCGATGTCGCCCGCGGACGGCCCGCGCCGCCGGCGTGCCCGAGCTGCGGGCGGCGTGCCGAGATGCTGGTGCGCTCGCACGGGCACGTGGCCTGCGAGTCCTGCGCCGGTGATGGCCGGCCGGGGGTTTGACGCTGGCCGCATCGCCCCCGTAGTCTCCTCCGTCGCCTCCGCAGGGTGCTGCCTGCCCGAGGCCCCGACCCGACCCTGGAACAGGAGACGTCGCCTTGTCGCTCGAGTCCCGCAAGAACACGGTGCTGGAGGATCCGGCCCACGAGATGACCGACCGCCTGCAGTCGCTGTGGGACCGCTTCGGCCGACTGGCCTTGGGAGTGCTCGCCGCGATCGTCGTGCTGGGCGTGGGCTACTACTTCACCGCGCAGGCGAACGCGCGGCGCGAGAACGACGCCTCGGCTCGTCTCTCGGAGGCCAACCAGCTCTTCTGGCAGGGTGACTACGACCGCTCCCGGACCATGTCCGAGGAGGTGGCCAAGCAGTTCAAGGGCACACCGAGCGGCACCGACGCGCTGCGCATCGCCGGCGACAACGCGTACTGGAAGGGCGAGTGGAAGGTGGCGATCGGCCACTACCGCGCCTACCTCGGCAAGCAGGCCACCGGACTGGTCGCCGACGGCGTGCGCCGCAGCCTGGCGTACTCACTCGAGAGCGACGGACAGCCGGCCGAGGCGGTCAAGCTCTACGACCAGCTCGTCGGCCGCTTCGAGCGCGAGTCGAGCGCGGAGTTCCTGTTCGCCTCGGCGCGCTGCTACCAGACCCTCGGCAAGCCCGAGGAGGCGCTGCGCCGCGCGCAGCGCATCGTGAACGAGTTCGGCGAGACCAGCTACTCGATGCCGGCGCGCGTGCTCGTCGCCGAGCTCTCGCCAGCGCCCGTCCTGCGCTGATCCGCGCGGCGCCGCCGTGGCGCCGCGTTCACACGAGCCCGAGTCCCAGCTGCTGCGCGAATCGCGGCGGCTCGCACGGCTCGGGCACGATGCGCGCGAGGTCGATGCGCGGCGGCGCCTCCTCCCACGCCTCGCGCACGCGCCTGACGACTGGCTGAGACGCCGCGCGCGACAGATGCGCGCGGCTGCCGTAGAGCTGGGCGAGTCGCGCGCCCTCGCGCGGCCAGGCGCGTGCGGTCGCCTCGAGGAAGTGCTCGCGCGTGCCGGGCTGCAGGTAGAGCAGGCTCGGCCACACACCCGCCGCGCCGTGCTCGCGTGCCGCGCGGACCACTTCGGTCACCGCCTCGGGCGCATCGGTGAGCCCGGGGATCAGGGGCGCGATCGCGACCACCACGTGCACTCCGGCCTCGGCGAGCCGCGCGACGGCGGCGAGCCGGGCGCGGGGGGGAGCCACGCCGACCTCGGTGCGCGCGGCGAGCCCCGGGTCGAGCGTGGGGATCGACACGTTGACCTTGACGCGGGCGCGGCGCGACGCGCTCGCCAGCACATCGACGTCGCGCACCACGAGCGGGCCGCGCGTGATCAGCCCCACGGGGTTGGCGTGCGAGGCGAGCGTCTCGAGGCAGGCGCGCGTCAGCCGCCAGCGGCCCTCGATCGGTTGATAGGGATCCGTGGCCGCACCGATGACCACCAGCTCGCGTTGCCAGCGCGGATGGCGGAGTTCGCGGGCGAGCACCTCGGCGATGTGGCTCTTGACGCGCACCGAGGCGCCGTA
>CADEFY010000196.1 GCA_902826705.1 uncultured bacterium | reverse complement strand
CCTGCTCGCCGCGGGGCTCACGCGGTTCCTGCTGCAGCGCTGGTTCGACTCGAGCAGCAACTCGCCGCGCGTGGTCGGCCTGCCCGACGTGCCGCTCGGCGCGCTGCTCGACCTGCCCGGCGTGGGCCGCCTGCTGGGCGCGCCGATGGTGCTGCTCACCGCCCTCCTCGTGCCGTTCGTGGCGTGGCTGCTCTTCCGCACCGTGTTCGGACTGCGGCTGCGCGCCGCGGGCGAGCACCCCGAGGCGCTCGCGGCCTCCGGGCTTTCCGTGCCGCGGCTCCGCTGGGCCGGCGTGCTGGCGTGCGGCGCGCTGTCGGCGCTGGGCGGCGCCTGGCTCGCCAGCGAGCAGCACTCGTTCACCGACGGCATGACGGGCGGCCGCGGCTACATCGCGCTCGCCGCGATGATCGTGGGCAAGTGGCACCCGGTCGGGGCCGTCGCCGCCTGTCTGCTCTTCGGCGCCGCCGAGGCGGCGCAGATCGCGCTCCAGGGCTCGGGCTTCCCGAGCGAGGCGCTGCAGGCGCTGCCGTACGCCGTCACGCTGCTGGCGCTGGCGGGATTCATCGGGCGCGCACGGGCGCCGCGGGCGCTGGGGCGGCCGTTCGAAGACGGCGCCTGAGGCCGCCGCCGGGCCGCCGCCGAGCCGTCACGGCGGGCTTGACCCAGGCCTGACATGCCGGCGCCGCAACCGACGGCGCACGAGGCACTTCGGGCGGATTCCGTGCGAGGCCCGGCCACGACCTGTGCTAGCGTCTCGTCACGTCGCCGAAGACCGGACCGTGCGACCGGAGGTCCTGATGAACCGATCCGTCACCCGCCTCGCCCACCGCCTCTCGCTCGGTGCGCTGCTGCTCGGCGCTCCCGCGCTCGCGCGTGCGGGCACCTGCGACGATTCGCCCGCGCGCTGCACGCGCCCCGCGACGCCCACTGCCACCGCCACGGTGGCCGCTGCGTCGCGTCCGGTCACGCCGTCTCCCGCCCCGGTGCGCATGACCCCGGTCACGCCGCGCGTCGCGACGCCGGTGCGCATCGTGCGGCCCACCGCAGCGCCTGCGGCGCCGTCGCTCACGCTCAAGCGCAGCAACGCCGCGCCGACCGACAAGCTCGACCGGGCCGCCGACAAGGCAGGCGACACCGACTCGCCTGCCGTGCCCGGCCTGGGCCGCCTGCTGCGCATCAACGCCGGCACCGACGACGAGATCTCGTGGCTGCGCACGCCGCGCTCGTCGCGCGCGCGCGGCGGCGCCATCGTCACGTAGGGCTCGGGCAGAGAACATCGATCGCTGCGTCGGCTCGTCGTGCTCTGCCCGATCCCAGTCGCGTGCTTCCCCGCTGAGCGGTCGGCCTAGTCGATCAGCTCCACGCGCGCGATGCGGTCGCCCTGCACGATGCGGCGCGCCACGTCGAGTCCGGCGGTGACGCGGGCGAAGATCGTGTAGCGGCCGTCGAGGTGCGGTTGCGGCGCGAGCGTGATGAACCACTGGCTGCCGCCCGTGTCCTTGCCCGAGAGCGCCATGCCCACCATGCCCGACTCGTAGCGCTGGCGGTTGTACTCGCAACGGATCGACCAGCCGGGACCGCCCGAACCCGTGCCCGTCGGATCGCCGTCCTGGATCACGAAGTCCGGCACCACCCGGTGCACGCGCAGGCCGTCGAAATAGCCGCGCCGCGCGAGCGTGACGAAGTTGCGCACGGTCTGCGGCGCGTCGGCCGCGAGGAACTCCCACTCGATGATCCCCGCGCTCGTGTGCAGCCGCGCCCGGCGCGTGGTGGGAGGCGTCTCGAAGCCCGCCGCCGGCTCGGCACTGGCCGCAGGAGCAGGATGCGCCTGCTCCAGGGAGTCGGTCCGCGCACGGCCCGCCAGGCTGCGCAGGGCATCGCGGATCGAGAGGCGGGCGTCGGCGTCGGCGTCGGCCGCGCGCTCGGCGTAGGCCGCGAGCAGCGCCGGCACGCTGGCCGAGTCGCCGGCCTCGGCGAGCGCGCCGGCGGCGGAGGCCACGATCAGCATGTCGCGGTCGGTGAGCAGCGCGCGCAGCGCGGGCACGCGCTGACCGTACGCGGTGCCGCGATGCCGGCCCGCCAAGGCGCCCAGCACGTCGATCGCCGTCATGCGCTCCAGCAGCGGCCGCGCGGGGGTCATCGCGCGCTCCAACTCGGTCACGACCTGCGGCGCCAGCGTGCGCTGATCGGCCTCGGGCATGGCGCGCAGACCGTCGAGCACCGCCGTGCGCACGTACACCACCGAGTCCTCCGCGGCGAGTGAGACCGGCCGCCACATCGCGAATCCGCGGCGCACGAGCAACGCGCGTGCGCAGGCACCGCGCGTGGCCGCATCGCGGTCCTGCATCCCCGTGTGCAGCGACGCCTCGGCCGCCGCCGCGGCCTCCATCGGCGCACCGGCCCACACGAATCCGTCCGCGAGCGCCGTGGCAGCCGTGACGCGCACATGCGGGTCGGCGTGTGAGGTGAGCAGCCGCATCAGGGCAGTAGCGGTGCCGGTCTGCGAGGAGTCGGCCACCTGCTGCAGCGCGCGGATGGCGTTGACCACGGTGGGCGCGTCGCTGTCCCGCAGCGCGCCGTGCAGCGCATCGGAGGCGAGGCGCGAGCGCTGCCGGCCCAGCGTGCGCGCGGCATGCGCCCGCACGAGCGGATCGGCGTCGGCGAGGAGCGGCGTGACCGCAGGCACGATGCGAGCGGGCATCACCAGCTTCTCGAGCGCGTACACCACGCGCCATCGCACGCTCGCATCCGCGTCGCCGAGCCGCGCGATCAGCGCATCGACCGCCGTCGTGTCCGCCAGACGCCACAGCGCCACCGCTGCGTGGCGACGGTGCGCAGGGGACTGGGCGCGGAGGAACGCGCTCACGCGGCCCGTGGCGGCCGGATCGAGCAGCTTGCCCAGCGCCTCCACCGCAAGGCCGCGCGTGTCGGCGTCCCGGTCGAGCAGCGCGCCCTCGAGCGCGGCCCGCGCCGAACGGTGCCCGATCTGCCCCAGGGCGAACACCGCCTCGCGCCGCACGCCCACGTCGGGATCGCGCACGAGCGGCGTCATGGCCGCCACGGTCGTGGAATCCTGGAGCCGACCCACGGCGCGGGCCGCGCGAGCGCGCACGCTCGCGTCGGCGTGGCTCAGATGCCCGGCGAGCACCGGCTCGAAGCGGCGCTGGTCCTCGGCCACGGCGATCGCGCGTGCGGTCGCCGCGGGCAGCGTGGCGGCACGGGCCGCCGGGACGACGAGCATCAGCGCGAGTGCGGTCAGCGCGAGGCGAACGAGCGGCACGAGTGCGACCTCCGCCAGCGGGCCGGGGCGCACGGCCGCGGCGTCAGGGGGTGACTGGGTCCTCTTCGATGGCGACGCGGCGCGGCTTGCGCAGCTTGACCAGCCGGCCGAGCTGCTCCACGCGTGCGCCCGAAGCGGTGATGGCGGTGAGGCGGTAGAAGTAGATGCCGTTGGCGATGTCACTGCCCTCGGCATCGCGTCCATCCCACCGGACCTGATGGTAGCCGGGCGCGAGCGCCGGCACCACGAACGACTGCAGCACGCGTCCGCTCACCGTGAACACCGACACGCGCGCATCCACCGGCTCGGAGCCGAGCAGGTTGAAGCTGAGGGCCGTGCCGTCGCTGTCGAACGGGTTGGGGAACGCGAACAGGTTGGAGAGCCGCAGTTCGCCTGCGGTGGTGGTCACGCGGAAGCGCTCGCTCCTCGTGGGGCCGCCGGCGATCTCGATCTGCACCTCGTAGTCGTCGATCGGATAGGGCTCGTGGGTCCACGACAGGATCCACTCGCGGCCCGAGGCGTCGCCGGGATTGGCCGTGGGCGTGAAGGACTGCGGCACTCCGTTGATCGTCATGGTCAGGTCGCTGCCGGGCACGAGCGGCGCCGGCGAGAGCAGCAGCAGCGACAGGTTGGCCACGGGCGAGACCTCGTCGTCATCGTTGATCGGCGTGCCGTCCACGCGCAGCACCGTGTTCACCTCGAACCGCGCCACGCTGCGGCTCTGACGGCCGTCGCGGTCTCGGACCAGCACCACGTACTGCTGGTCGACCGGTGCCATCGACGTGCGGTGCACCAGCGTGAACCGCCGGCCGCCGTAGGTCGACGCGCCCGCTGCGGTGTCGGGGAACGCCGGGCTCACCGTGTATGCGCTGGCATCCACCGGCTGCACGCCCGCACCGGTCACGTGGTACAGGCCAAGGGAGTCGAGCCGCACCGTGGAGACGAGCCGCGCCTCGAGGCGCAACGTGTCGCCCGGCGTGTGCAATCGCACCGCCTGGGACTCGACCACCGCCTGGTCGTTGGCGATGAGCGTGCTCTGCGGCGATCCGATCGAGAGCCGCGTGGCCGGATCGCCGAGCAGTGCGTACGTGACTGCGAGCCCGCGCTCATAGGCCGCGTTCTGCACCGTGGGGATATAGCGCAGGTAGGTGGCGAGAAGCGCCTCGCCCAGGATCACGCGCGAGCCCCGCTCCCCCAGCACCTCGTCGCGCGGCGGATCGCTGAACATGGCGCGCGTCATGGCCACGTTCACGTGGTCGACGCCATTGCGCGGCACGACCTCGAAGCAGACCGAGGCCCACGAGCCGATCGCGCCCTTGCCCGCCAGGTTGACCAGGTCCTCACCGAGCGAGGCGCCCAGACCCGAGCTGCCCTGGTTCTCAGGCCGAGCGAACATGTTGGCGTGGCAGGAGAACGCCGAGAACAGGAACGGCTTGTCATTGTTGGCGAGCAGGTTCTTGTCGTCGGAGGCTCCGTCCCCGACGTTGCGATACAGGTCCTCGTGCGTGAGCACGAACTCGTTGGCGTGCCCCTGGTAGTTCCACCACAGGACTCCCTGATTGAGCCGGGAGAACAACTGAGGAGTGACGTTGCCGTGCGTGCGCGTCTGGGTATCGGAGCGGCTCGGGCGGCAGGTGTCGGCGGGTGGCACGTAGCTGAACGGTTCGTCGGGCAGGTAGTAGCGCAGGTCGAACTGATCCACGTTCATCAAGGGCAGTCCGGCCTCGCCGAGGATGATGCCGCCCATGGTGTCGGCCAGCGCCACGAACCGCTCTTCGTAGTCGCGGTGGCAGTAGTTGCTGGACGAACTGCCGCCGCCGAAGAACGACTCGCCCGAGAAGGCATCGTCGGACGACAACAGCACGCGACGGCGCCAGCTCTCATCCGCACCGATGTCCTCGTAGGCGACGAGCTTGGCCACGATGGCCTGGGCCTGTGCGATCGAGTTGATCGGCAGGCGGCCCACCATCAGCTCGGGGATCACCGGCCCGAAACCCGCGATCGGGTCGCAATTGCCGGTGAGGCAGGCGAAGCGATTGTCGCTCGGCACGAGTTCATAGCCCTCACTGACCGGGACGGGCCCCGGGGTGGGCAGCACGGGCACCCAGTCGGCGCCTGACGTGCGTCGATGATTGAACGGGTCGAGCGTGCCGTCTCCCGCCAGCAGCAGGAATCGCGAGTCCCAGTGGTCGTAGCCCCACTGCACGAAGCGCTGGATGCCCACGGGTCCTGGTCGGCCACCATTGAACTCGTCGTAGATGCACTGCACCGGCGCGGTCACCACGGCCAGCCCCTGCGCCTGGCGCTTGGAGGCCAGCGGCTGGAGCGCGGCCTCGAACGCGTCGGGGACCACCAGGAGGTAGTCCCCAGCCAGGCTGGCCCACAGGTCGCGAGACACGACGGCGGAATAGGCCCCGGCGGGCGGGGTCCGTGGACCGGCGCTCGGCTCGTAGGGCAGCTCGACGCCACCCGCCACGTAGCTGCGCCGCACTCCGCTCGCGACCGAGTCCTGGAGTTCCACGGCACGCGTGCTGCCGGTGGGAAGGACGTGTGCCGGGTCGATGAGCAGTCGCACGGGGTTGTCCGGGTCCGTGACATCGTAGACGCGGACCGAGTCGACGCGGAATCGCTCGAGCAGGAACTGCACTTCGCCGACCGCATCCGCCGAGTTGAACGAGAGGTCGTCCATCACCGCCCGTGTGCGACGCCAGTAGGTGGCCTCGAACCAGTTGAACCCCACTCCCGCGGTCGCGTTGTTGACCGGGTCGGGTGGCTGGAATCCGTTCTTGCCCCACTGCCTCAGGAAGTTGCGGTCCCCTTCGGAGAGTGCCGACCCACGCACCGTGGAGGTGCTCGTCACCGGGGCCTTGTTCGCCCACCGCACCGAATCGGCCACCGTGGTGACCACCCCGTCTCCGTTGCGCACGG